>JBBIMS010000063.1:0-1518 GCA_037444285.1 Candidatus Aminicenantota bacterium
GGCTCCATGGAAAGAAGAGAATTTCTAAAGCTTATAGCTTTTTCTTCCATTTCACCTTACTTTAATGATTCAACTTTAATAAATTCCTATCCTGATCTTTCTGTTGTTGAGTCAGAATCTCCTTACAAAGGAACAAAGTTAGCAGTGGAGATGATAGGAGGCATAAAAAGATTTGTTTCAAGAGGGGATGTTGTTGTTGTGAAGCCCAACATGGGATGGGACAGAAAGCCTGAGCTTGGAGCAAACACAAACCCTGAAGTTATAAAAGCTCTTGTTGAGATGTGTTTTGATGCAGGGGCAAAGAAAGTAATAGTAATGGATAATTCAGTCAATGATCCAAGACGGTGCTATAAAAGCTCTGGAATTGTTGATGCTTTAAAAGGGATTGGAGCTGAAACCCCCCTTCCCAATCCAAGAATTGCAAAGAGGGTGAGGATTGGGGGTGAATGGATTAAGGAATGGGAAGTTCTTCCACAATTCCTTGAGGCCGACAAAATAATCAATGTCCCTGTTGCAAAAAATCACTCCCTCGCAATTCTTACCCTCGGAATGAAGAACTGGCTTGGAGCAGTGGGCGGGGAGAGGAATAGACTCCATCAGAGGATCCATGAAGCAGTTAATGATTTTTCAAACTTCTTCAAACCATCCCTCACTGTCCTCGATGCATGGAGGATGATGATCAGAAATGGTCCCACTGGTGGGAGCTCTGGAGATGTTGTTTTGAAGAAAATTATAGTTGCTGGAAAGGATTATGTTGCTGTGGATTCTTACGGAGCATTTCTTTTCGGGAAAGGTTATGGAGAGCTCCCTTTTTTGAAAATTGCAAAAGAAAGGGGGTTGGGTGAGGTGGAACTCCAGAGGTTGAGAATTGAAAAGAAAAGGATTTGACAAATACAGATTTCTTGTTTACCTGAGGATTTTCTCCCAAACCTTATTTTTATTCCTGTTTATCCTTGTTCTTTTTTACACAATCTATCCAGAAAAGGATGAAATTTCTTTCCCCTTTGACATATTTTTCAGAATAGACCCATTGGTCCTTTTAAGCACTTTTCTTTCAACTCATTCTCTAAAAAGCGCACTTCTTGTTTCCCTAATAGTTATTTTCCTGACTTTTGTATTTGGGAGATTCTTCTGCGGCTGGTTGTGTCCTATGGGTTCTTTAACCCATTTCATCTCATTTATATTCAAGAAATCTAAGATTTACAAGCCAAAGATTGAAAATGACAGGAAAGTCTGGTGGAAATATTACATTTTCCTTTTCCTGATCATATTATCATTTTTTTCTTTAAATCTTTTTGGTCTCCTCGACCCTTTTTCCCTTCTTTTTAGAACCTTTGCAACTTCCTTTATTCCAGCAACTGGATTCCTACTCTCCTCTTTATCCTTTCATTTGTCCTGGGATTTTTTGTATCAGATTGTTCAGGGATTTTATCTGGAAAGACTCTCTTCCCAGGGGATTTTTATTGGTATTATTTTTATAGGAATTCTTCTTTTGAATCTTATTTCCGAGAGATTCTG
>JBBIMS010000063.1:1533-8130 GCA_037444285.1 Candidatus Aminicenantota bacterium
CCTTGGTGCTTTTCTTGGATTTTTAAGCCCCTTTACAATTCTTAAAATAAAAATTGAAAAAAATAGATGTAGTGAATGTAATCTTTGCAACATTGTTTGTCCATCAGGTGCAACTCCATTCCCTGAGGAAAAATGGAAACAGACAGAGTGTTTCTATTGTTTCAACTGTGCTGATAAATGCCCCTTTTCAGAGGTAAAATTCCCTGTTTCTTTAAAAAAATCCAACAAAAAGGATTTTGATCTTTCTAAAAGAAAGCTCATTTTGACTTCAGGAATTTCCCTTTTGGCATTCCCCCTTTTCCGAACAACATTCTCATCCAGAAGAGCCAATCCTTCCCTTATAAGACCGCCAGGGGCAATTGAGGAATCGGAGTTTTTGAGAAAGTGTGTGAGATGTGCTGAGTGCATGAAGATATGCCCAACAAATGCTATTCAACCTTCGATCTTTGAAAATGGACTCGAAGGATTGTGGTCACCAATCCTTGTAATGAGAATTGGATACTGTGAATTCAATTGCTATCTTTGCTCTCAAATATGTCCAACTGATGCAATTGAAAAAATAAGTATGGAAGAAAAGAAAAAGATCAAAATAGGAACAGCCTTTGTTGATAAAACAAGATGCCTGCCTTATACCTTTGGAATATCATGTATAGTATGTGAAGAGGTTTGTCCAACATCTCCAAAGGCAATCAGAATGGTTGAGGTGGAGACTCCAACAAAGGATGGAATTAAAAAAGTAAAGGCACCTGTTGTTGATCCTGTTGAATGCATAGGTTGTGGAATATGTGAGTTCAAATGCCCTGTTGCTGACCTCCCTGCTATAAGGGTAACATCTGTTGGAGAAAGCAGGTCTGAAAAGAATAGAATGCTCTTGGGAATTTGAAAGGAGAATTGAACCTAGAATTCAATTAGAAGATTTAAACAACAATCTGGGAAAAATCGGCAACCATTTGGAGTAGGGAATTAACTGAGGTGAGAAGGGATATCCTGTTTTTTCTAACATCCATATCTTCAACCATTACAAGTACTTTATCAAAGAATCTGTTGACAAAGGGTTCAACCTGCAAAAGAAGTTCAAGAATAGCTTCAAAGTTTCCGTCCTTGAAGAAATTACTTGCGTCCCTTTCAAGCTCTTTATAGATCTCCCAAAGCTCCTTTTCTTCCTTTTGTGTTAAAAGAGTTTCATCCAGAATTGCGAATGGTTGACCAGCAACAATATTTTTTATCCTCTTATGGACAAATACAAGGGACTTTAAAAGCTCTGTTTCCCTGATCTTTTCCAGTGCTTTTAGCTTCAGATATAGATTGTAAATATTCTCTGTTCCTGAGGCAAAAACTGCTTTTACATGGTCATAAGGGAATCCCATCCAGTCATGGAATATGTATTCCAATCTCTCATCAATGAATTGGAGAACCTTTTCCTTAGCTTCCGAAGGATCCTCTGGGATTAAATTGTTAAAGATCTGAATTGAAATCTCAACAATCTTATTTATTGATGTTGAAATTTTGTGATGAATAATTGTTTTGCATAATCCAAACCCTGCTTTTCTTAGAGCGAATGGGTCTGATGACCCTGAGAATTCTATGCCAATTCCAAAGGCTCCAACAATGTGGTCAATTTTATCAGCAATTGAAAGAATTGCTCCCTCAATGGATGAAGGGGGCGAATCTTCAAGACTCAGAGGTTTGTAATGCTCATAAACTGCTCTCCATACACTCTCAGGATAACTTTCTTCTCTAAGATAGAGCCCTCCCATTACGCCCTGGAGAGCTGGAAACTCTTTTACCATTTGTGTAACAAGGTCAACCTTGCAATACTGGGAAGCCATTCTAATGGAATCTATATCAGTCAACCCAATTTCATTGGCTAAAAATATGGAAAGTTCGTTAATTCTCTGGGATTTGTCCATGTAGGTTCCAAGTTTTTCCTGATAAATTATCTTTGAGAGATCCTGCCACTTTGCCTCAAAGGGTGTTTCCCTGTCCTTCTCCCAGAAGAATTTTGCATCTATTAATCTTGCATTTATTACTCTTTCAGCTCCTTTTGCAATATATCCCTTCAGGTCATCAGCAGAGTCTGCAACACCTATAAAATATGGAAGGTAAGTCCCATCTTCTTTCAACAAGGGGAAGAATTTTTGATTTTTCTCGATCACATAACCAATAACCTCACTGGGAAGATTTACATGCTCTTGATTAAAAGAGCCGACATAAAGGAAAGGATACTCTACTGTGTAGACCCAGTACTCAATTACTTCATCATCAACTATAGCCTTTCCTCCCCTTTCCTTTTCAATTCTTTCAATTTCATTAAGGATAATTTTTCTTCTTTCTTCAGGCTCAACAATTACATAACTTTCCTTTAGTTTCTGGAAATATTCCTCAGGCAAATGGACATGAATTTTTTCCTTCCCCCATATTCTATGACCAAAGGTGAAACGGGAGGAGGAAACATTTGCTATTGAGAAATTAACAGTTTCCTCACCGATTATACAGAGGAGATTTCTTATGGGTCTTGTGAATCTAACCCCTCTTTCCCATCTCATTGTCTTTGGAAAGGAAAGGGAGAGAATAATTTCAGGGATTTTCTCCTCAAGGATCTCCTTTGTTTTCCTTGCAGGCGATTTTTTCCGCAGAGAAATATAAGTTCCCTTTTCAGTATCAAGGTATTCAACATCATTCAAACTGGCATTTTTTGCTTTAAGAAAGCCAATGAGTGCCTGAGTCGGTTTTCCATCCTTATCGAGGGCAATCTGAAGAGGAGGACCAATTATAACTTCTTCTTCAGGAGTTTCCTCCAAGGCTATATCTCTAACATATACAGCGAGCCTTCTCGATGTTCCAACTCCTTTAACCTCCTGATATCCTATCTTCCTTTCATCCAATAGTTTTTTAACTGAAGCTACAAGCTGAGAAATCCCATCTCTTACATGGTTGTAAGGCATATCCTCTGTTCCAATTTCAAGAAGGAAATCAACCATTTCCCACCTCAGACAAATATCTTTTTGCTACCTCAATGACGATCTCCCGGATTCTCATTACCATCCCCACCCTCTCTGTGACTGATAAAGCACCCCTTGCATCGAGGATGTTGAATATGTGGGAGCACTTCAGACAGTAATCATAACAGGGAAGAAGGAGATTATCCTCAATCAGCCTTTTCGCTTCCCTTTCATAGGAGTTAAAAAGGGAAAAGAGGGAATCTGGCTCAGCCTTCTCAAAATTATAAATTGAGAATTCTCTCTCACTTCTGAACCTCACATCCCTATAACTTATCCCTGGTGCCCACTCAAGGTCAAAAACAGAGTCTACACCCTGAAGGAACATCCCTATTCTTTCAATTCCATAGGTTATCTCAACGGGAATTTGGGAGAGTTCAATCCCTCCAGACTGCTGAAAATATGTAAACTGGGTTATCTCTAATCCATCAAGAAGAACTTGCCATCCAACCCCCCATGCTCCTATTGTCGGAGATTCCCAGTTGTCTTCATCAAATCTTATATCATGTTCTGTAAGTTCTATCCCAAGGGATTCCAGACTTTCAAGGTAAATCTTCTGAATATCCTCAGGAGCTGGCTTCGCAATTACCTGATACTGATGATGTTTTTCAACTCTGTGGGGATTGTCTCCGTATCTTCCGTCTGCTGGTCTTCTTGAAGGCTGGAGGTAGGCAACATTCCAGGGTTGTGGATCAAGAACTCTAAAAAATGTGTCGGGAGTCATTGTTCCAGCTCCAACCTCAACATCATAGGGAGCTGCGATGTAAAATCCTCGATCAGCCCAGAACCTTTCAAGTCTAAAAATTATTTCCTGTATATTCATTTCCTTTTCCATCTTAACACAAGTTTCTTTGCAGCCAAAACTTCATCCAATCTTCCAACAGGGGTAATGTGGGGAGCGGTTTTTAATACTTCAGGGTTCTCCTTTGCCTCCTTGTAAATCTCCTCCATTGCAGATATAAATAGATCAAGGTCTCTTTTACCCTCTGTCTCTGTTGGCTCAATCATTAAAGCACCATGGACAATAAGGGGGAAATATATAGTGGGTGGATGGAGGCCATAGTCAATAAGCCTCTTTGCAACATCAAGGGTTGTTACATTGAACTGTTGAAGATTTTTATCTGAGCAAACAAATTCGTGGAGAATTGGAGATTTGTAAGGCACATGGTATAATCCCTCAAGCTTTTTCCTTATATAATTTGCATTCAAAACAGCCCTTTTCGCAGTTTCCCTCAAGCCTTCATAACCTAAGGAAAGAATGTAAGCGAGGGCTTTTACAAGGACGGCAAAATTACCGTAAAATCCACATATCCTTCCTATTGATTCTGGCTTTCCCCAGTTTAAAAAGTATTCTCCATCCCTTTTCTCCACCCTTGGAACAGGGAGAAATGGCTCCAGAAAATTCTTTACACCAACCGGTCCTGAGCCAGGTCCACCTCCACCGTGGGGAGTTGAGAAGGTTTTGTGGAGGTTTGTATGAACAACATCCACTCCCATATCTCCCACCTTAGCTATTCCTATAAGGGCATTTAAGTTAGCACCATCCATATAGAGGAGGGCTCCCTTTGAGTGAAGAATTTCAGCAATTAATTTTATATCCTTTTCAAATATTCCAAGGGTATTGGGATTCGTAAGCATAAGGGCAGCTACTGTTTCATCAACCCTTTCCTTCAGCCTATCTATGTCAACAGTTCCATATTGGTTTGAGGGAATTTCTTCCACAATCCACCCCGAGAGATGGGCAGAAGAGGGATTTGTTCCATGGGCAGAATCAGGGATAAGAACTTTCTTTCTTCCCTCGCCCTTGCTCAGGTGATAAGCTCTTATTATGAGCATTCCAGTGAGTTCTCCGTGAGCCCCTGCAAGAGGAGCACAGGTGAATCTGTCCATTCCTGTTATTTCACAAAGGAGTCTCTCAAGGGTATAAATAATTTCAAGAGAGCCTTGAACAAATTTCTCAGGATAGAGAGGGTGAATTTCAGTGAAACCTTCCAGATTTGCAATCTTCTCGTTAATCTTAGGATTATACTTCATTGTGCATGAGCCCAATGGATAAAAACCTTTGTCAACACAGTAATTTAGCTGGGAGAGTCTTGTGAAATGCCTCACTATTTCAGTCTCGGAAACCTCAGGAAAATCAGGAATATCATCCCTTCTTAAATCCTTTTCCAGATCCTCTTCAGGAACATCAAAATCAGGTAAATTTATTGCGCATTTTCCTTCATCACTTATCTCAAATATTAAAGGCTCATCATATGCTAAGAATTTTGCCTTCATGTCAACTCTCCAATTTTTTCTACAAATCTATCAATAATTTCCCTTGAATGAATTTCAGTAAAGCATAAAAGGGTGGAATTTCTTAATTCTTTGTAATATTTTGAAAGGGGTAGGCCAGCAATAAATCCTTCCCTTTCAAGGTTTTCATAAATTTGCTCTAAGGGTTTTTCAAATTCCACAACAAACTCGTTGAAAGTGGGTGAATTAAATCTTATTTTTGCCCCTCTTATTTTTTCAATCTTCTTTCTTGCATAGGAAGCTTTTGAAAAATTCAATTTTGCAAGTTCCATAAGCCCTTTTCTTCCAAGGGTTTCAAGATAAATTGTTGCCCTTAGAGCACACCAGGCTTGGTTTGTGCATATGTTTGATGTTGCCTTTTCCCTTCTAATATGCTGTTCTCTTGTGGAAAGAGTAAGAACAAAACCTCTCTTTCCATTTCTGTCAACAGTTTCCCCGGCAATCCTTCCTGGCATCTGTCTTACGAACTCCATTTTTGATGATATGAACCCAAGATATGGTCCTCCAAAGGAGAGGGGGAGTCCAAAGGATTGAGCTTCACCAAAGACGATATCTGCACCAAATTCACCAGGTGGTCTTAAAAGCCCTAAGGAAATTGCCTCTGAAATTCCTACAAGGAACAGGACATTTTTCCCCTTTGCAAAATCATGAACTTCTTTGAGGTTTTCAATTACACCAAAGAAGTTTGGAGACTGAACGATTATTGAAATAGTTTTTTCATCTACCAAATTTTCCGCCTTCTCAAGATCTATTTTTCCATCTTCCCTGTAAGGAACTTCCAAAATTTCAATAGAGAAATTTTTAAGATATGTCTTGAGGGTATCTCTCCAGAATGGGTGAAGGGTGGATGAGACAAGAATTTTATCTCCTTTTTTAATCCTCCACGCCATGAGAGCAGATTCAGCTGTTGCAGTTGCTCCGTCATAGAGGGAAGCATTGGAAACTTCCGTGCCTGTTAAATTAGATATGAGGGTCTGATATTCGAATATTATCTGGAGTGTTCCCTGACTAAGCTCTGGTTGATATGGAGTATAAGGAGTAAGGAATTCTCCTCTTGAAGAAAGATAATCAACAACAGAGGGAATGTAATGGGGGTAAGCACCTGCTCCTATGAAAGGAGTTAGATCTACTCTGTTCTTTCTTGAAATTTCTTTGAAATATTTGAAAAGGGAGAGCTCATCCATGAGATCGGGGAGTTTAAGGGGATTTTTAAGCTTAAACTCCTCTGGTATTGAGGAGAATAGCTCTTCCTCTGAAGAAACCCCTATTTCAGATAACATCTTCTTTGTATCTTTTTCAGAGG
>JBBIMS010000064.1:0-8040 GCA_037444285.1 Candidatus Aminicenantota bacterium
GGAGAAACTTTTTATTCTTGCAAAGCTTAAAGAGAACAAATGGAATATTTCCAAGACAGCAGAGGAGATAGATACCCCTCGTTCTAATCTCTATAAAAAATTGGAAAGTTATGGTATAAAATATAAGAGTGGGGCAGGCGATGGGAGCGCTGGTTCCGATGAAGAACCAGAGGAAAGTCCGAACTCCACAGGGCAGGATGCTGGATAACATCCAGGCACTTAAGGCGAAAGCCTTAAGTGACGGAAAGTGCCACAGAAAACATACCGCCCCGCACTTAAATCTTGAGTGCGGGGTAAGGGTGAAAAGGCGAGGTAAGAGCTCACCGCTCCACCAGCAATGGTGGAGGCAAGGCAAACCCCATCCGGAGCAAGACCAAATAGGCTTTGCCCTTAAAGGGTTGCCCGCCCGATACTCCTTAAATGGAGGGGCAAAGCGGGTAGGTCGCTTGAGTTCTGCAGTAATGCAGAACCAAGATTAATGCTCCCTAAGAACAGAATTCGGCTTATGTCCTGCCCCACTTTTCTTTAAGGATATTGATTCAAGATAAACAAACGAAAAAGTTTCACTTTGTGAGAGACGAAGTTTTCAATTTAAATCCCCTTTCTTCATCTCTTTCGTATATTTCATCAAGAAACTTTTCTCCCCCTATGAGTAACTTTCCAAATCCATACTTTTCTCTTATCATGTCAATTGCCTTAAGAAGCCTATCCTTTCTCCTCCTTTCATCTCCTTCAAATATTGGGATTGTTTTACCGTAAGAAAATCCTGAGGCCTTTGTCCCCACAAGTCTTATAGCAAGCTTGCGAGATGAAAAATTTTTAAGAAATAATTTTTTTGAAAGCTTATATATTTCAAACATGTCATTAGTGGGGATAAGAAGGGATTCCCTTTTTGTATGGGTTGAGAAGTCTGAAAACCTTACCTTTATCTCTATTGTATGAGCTGTAAGATTTGACTTTCTCAAAGTCTCTGCAAGCCTGTCAGAGAGGTATGCAAAATGAGCAAGTATTAATTCGGTTTCCCATATATCCTTTGGGAAAGTTGTCTCCCTGGATATTGATTTTGGATTTCTAAAAGGAATAACCTCACTGATGTCAATTCCTCGAGAGAGAAAGTAAATATACTTTCCTGATAAACCAAAGATTTTTATCAGCTCTTCTATGGAAAATTTCCAGAGATCTCCAATTTTTTCTACTCCCATAATCTTTAATATTCTTGATGATTTTGAACCAAAGCCTGGTATATTCTCGATTTTTATATTTTCCAGGAATTCCATTTCTTTCCCATGTTCAACATAAAAAAATCCTCCGGGTTTTGCCTTTTCTGTAGCCAATTTTGCAATAAATTTGCTCGATCCCAACCCTCCAGAAATGCTCAAACCTGTTCTCTTTTCAGCCTCTTCCTTTATTGATTTAGAAACCTTTTCCATTGAAGGGTATAGAAAAGAACAATTTGTAAGGTCTAAATAGGCTTCATCTAAGGATGACATCTCTAAATCAGGGGTGAACTTGCTCAGGGTTTTGAAAAAAATTTTAGAGAGCTCGTGATATTTTGAGTAATCCCCTCTTATGAAAACACAATTGGGGCAGAGCTGATAGGCTTTTTTTAAAGGCATTCCTGAATAAACTCCAAATTCCCTTGCCTCATAGGATGCAGTTGCAACAACACCTCTTTCATTGGATAATCCTCCAACAACAATCGGTTTCCCCTTCAGAGAGGGGTCAAATAGAACTTCTGCAGATGCAAAGAAAGCATCTATATCAAGATGAAGAATCCATCTTCTTTTTCTCTTCATTTTTGTTATCTATACTTCCTTATAACTCCAATAAGTCTTCCCAAAACCTTTGCTCCCTTTGCAGGAATAGGGCTGAATTGGGGATTCTGGGGGATCAAGAGAGCTTCTCCCTTTTCTATTTTTAGTTTTTTTAATGTTACTAAGCCATCAGGCAGCTGAGCAACAATCATTTCCCCTGAATTAGCAATTGATGTTTTTTCAACAATCACTATATCGCCGTCATCAACATATGCATCAATCATGCTCTTTCCAACGACTTTAAGAGCAAAAACATCCACCCCTTTTGGAATCATCCATGATGGAACCTCAATCTGCTCGTCACTTTCAAAAATTTCTATGGGTTTTCCGGCAGGAATAACCCCTGCAAGAGGAATCCCCTCTTCCAGAACCTTTATCTTTCCTTCCTCTCTCTTAATTAACCCTTCCCTTTCAAGCTTTACAATATGTTTGAAAACAGAGGAGGGGGAAGAAAGTCCAATTTCCTTCCCTATCTCCCTTATGCTGGGAGAATACCCCTTTTCCTTCAAAAATTTCCTTATTACCTCAAGAATTTCTTTCTGCCTTTTTCTCATCCTGTTCTCCTTTTGTTCTCCATTTTTAAAATATATTCCTTTTTTAAAATTTGTCAAGGGGGTTAGAAATTTATATTCATAAGATTGACTTGTTTTTTATTAAGTGTTAATTTATGATAGTGATAGGAGGTAAGATGGGAGAAAGAATACTATTAGCAGATGACAGTTTCACAATACAGAAGGTTGTCTTTCTTGCTTTGGCTGATGAACCTTTTGAGATAAGAACAGTTTCGAATGGAGAAGCTGTTATGGATACAGTAAGAGAGTTCAAGCCTGACCTAATACTTCTTGACATTAACCTTTCGGGAAAGAGTGGTTATGAACTGTGCGAGATGATAAAATCTTCACCCCTTTACTCTCACATTCCAGTTATTCTTCTAAGGGGAACTTTTGAACCTTACGACCCTGAGCGGCTGAAAAATCTTAAGTTCGAAGATATTATTACAAAACCCTTTGATTCTGCAATGTTTTCTTCAAAAATAAAAGAGATTTTGAAAAAGAAGAAGGAAGAGCTAACTTATCCTACTTCTTTGCCAGAGGAAACGAAAGAGGAAGAGATTCCACTCCCTCCAACTGAGGAAATGCCTTTTTCCGAAGAAGTTGAATTAAAACCTGAAGAGGCTGAAAAAGCCGAGGAGCCTATTTTCGCAGGGAAAACATGGGAGAGCATTGCCCAAGAAACAATTTTAGGTGAGGAGGGAGAAGAAGTAAATCCGTTTCTTGAAGAAGAGATTGTAGAAGGTCCAAAGGCTGAAGAAGTTTCAGGAGCACCTCCAGACGAGCTCATTCTTGAGATCACTGAGAAACCAGCAGCAGAAATTCCTTTAGAAATTGAAGAAGTGCAAGAAAAGGAAGTTTCACAGGAACCTGCGGAGGCGCGCTTTCAACCACCTTCCTTCAAAGTTGAAGAGACGCCTATCTATCTTTCTGAAGAATCTATAGAGAAGATCGCCAAAAGAGTTGTAGAGATGCTCTCTCCTGAAATTATTAAGGAAGTAGCATGGGAAGTAATACCTGATTTGGCTGAGATTATTATAAAAGAGGAACTTGAAAAAATAAAAAAAGAAATAGTCCCTTCCTGATAAAAAATTTAAAAGAGGAGAGTCTTATTTATGGAGAAGGAATATAATTCAAGCCTTGTGGAAGAAAGGATTTATAGTTTCTGGGAATCTCAAGGTTTTTTCACTGGTAATCCTTCCCATCCTGAAAGATTTTCAATGGTTCTACCACCGCCAAATATAACAGGACCTCTTCATATGGGGCATGCCCTTCCATATACTCTTCCAGATATAGTGGCAAGAAGGATGAGAATGATGGGTAAGAGTGTGATGTGGCTTCCCGGAATAGATCATGCTGGAATCGCAACTCAAATGGTTGTTGAAAGGGAGCTCCTTTCAAAGGGAATAAAAAGGGAAGAAATTGGGAGGGAAAGATTTATTGAAGAGGTCTTGAAGTGGAAGGAACAGTGTAGAGAAACCATATTAAAACAGCTTAAGAGGCTTGGTTGTTCCCTTGACTGGACAAGGGAAAGATTCACAATGGATGAGGGATTGTCCAGAGCTGTGAGGAAAGTTTTCGTTACCCTTTTTAAAGAAGGGTTAATATACAGGGGATTTTATTTAGTGAACTGGTGTCCAAGATGTGGAACGGCACTTTCTGATCTTGAGGTGATCCACAAAGAAACCAATGGTTATCTCTACTACATAAAATATCCTATAAAAAATGAGGAATCCTTTATAGTTGTAGCAACGACAAGACCAGAAACCATGCTTGGAGATACTGCAGTAGCAGTTCACCCACAAGATGAAAGGTATAGGAACTTTTTGGGTAAATTTGCCATACTTCCTATAGTCAATCGTGAAATTCCAATAATTGCAGATGAAGTTGTTGAAAAAGAATTTGGAACTGGTGCTGTGAAGGTGACCCCAGCCGACGACCCAACCGACTTTAAGATTGCAGAGAGGCATAATCTTCCTTTTATAAATATTTTCGACACAAAAGGAAGGCTGAATTCCAATGCAGGAAATGAATTTGCAGGACTCGATAGATATGAAGGAAGGGAAAGGGTAATAGAGAAGTTAAAGGGGCTTGGCCTCCTTGAAAGGGTTGAAAATTACAGTTATTCCCTTGGCCACTGCCAGAGATGTGGGACAACTGTGGAGCCTTATCTTTCATGGCAGTGGTTTGTAAAAATGAAACCCCTTGCAGAAGAGGGAATAAGGGTTGTAAAAGAGAAAAGAGTAGAGCTCATCCCTTCTTTCTGGGAAAAAACATATATGGAATGGATGGAGAATATTCATGATTGGTGTATATCCCGTCAGATATGGTGGGGACATAAAATTCCAGTCTGGTATTGTCTGAAATGCAATGAGGTAATTTCTGAAATGGAAAAGCCTGAAAAATGCCCAAAATGCGGTTCAGAGGAGTTAAAAGAAGAGAAGGATGTGCTCGACACATGGTTTTCTTCAGCTCTTTGGCCCTTTTCAACCCTTGGCTGGCCCGAGGAAACAGAGGATTTAAAAGCCTTTTATCCCACAGATCTCATGGTTACTGGCTTCGACATAATCTTTTTCTGGGTTGCAAGAATGATAATGATGGGAATGAAGTTCATGGGAGATATTCCTTTCAGAAAAGTCTTTATAAACGGATTGATAAGGGATGAACACGGTCAAAAAATGTCCAAATCCAGAGGGAATGTTATAGATTTTATGGAGATGATTGAAAAGTATGGAGCTGATGCCTTAAGATTCACCCTTGCATCCCTTGCAGTTCCTGGAATGGATGTCTCCCTTTCTGAGAAAAGGATAGCTGGATACAAAGCCTTTGCCAATAAGGTATGGAATGCCTCAAGATTTGTTCTTTTAAATTACAGGGGAGAAAGCCTTTCAATAAAGGAAGATGAGTTAAGCATTCCTGACCGCTGGATAAGAAGCAGGCTTCAAAAGGCGATTAGGGAGGTTAATGAAGCTCTGGATGAGTTCAAATTTTATGAAGCTTCTGAGAAAATATATCATTTTATATGGGATGAGTTTTGCGACTGGTATATAGAGTTTGTGAAGGAAGATTTGAAAAGAAGGAATATCTCCTCTTTATCCAATCTCCTTTTTACCCTTGATAAAATATTGAGATTACTTCATCCATTTATGCCATTTATAACAGAGGAGATCTGGCAGAAGCTTCCTCATGTTTCAGGCTCAATAACTGTTGCTCCCTATCCATTGCCAGAGTTAGAACTAATTGATGATGAAATAGAAAAGAAAGTTGAAAAGATGATGGAATTGGTAAAGGCAATAAGGAAATTAAGGGCAGAAAATCTTTTCCCTCCCTCTTCCTTTGTTGATGTTTCGGTTAGAATTTTAAACGAGGATAAGGCTATCTTCCTTGAAAATGTGCCTTATATCAAGAATCTTTCAAGAGTTAAAGAGCTGAATTTTGTGGATGAACTCCCTTCAGTTGAAGAGGGTTTAAGGCTTATTTCAACAGATTTTGAGATAGCAGTGACCACTCCTCCTCCAAAGAAAGAGATTTCTGAAAAGAGGAGAAAAGAAATGGAAAAAATTGAAAAGGAAATAAACTCAATAATTCAGAAAATTTCTAACCCCGGCTTCATGGAGAAAGCACCAGAAGAAGTGAGGGAGAAACTTAAAAATAGATTAAATGAATTGCAGATTTTGAAGGAAAAGCTTTCTGAGGGAAAATAAACGATGGACAAGAATCCAAAGATAGGAAATAAGATTATTTTTCTTCCCCAGTGTAGCTCAACTAACGATCTGGCGAAGGAATCTGCTCAAATGGGAGAATTGCATGGTACTATCTACAGGTGTAACTCTCAAACAGCTGGAAGGGGTAAGGAAGGGAAAAGCTGGTTTTCAATGCCAGGTAAAGGAGTTTATTTTTCAGTAATATTGAGGCCTGAAAAAAATATTCCTCTCTGCTGGCTCCCTTATATTTCTGGAATTTCAGTTTGCGAGAGCGTAATGGAACTTTTTAATTTATCTCCAGTAATAAAATGGCCCAATGATGTTTATCTTGATGGCAAAAAATTTTGCGGAATTCTCATTGAAAGCTCCTTTGGAAATGAAGGAGCTGATTATGCAATTGTTGGTATCGGGATTAATGTAAATCATGAGAAGGATGATTTTCCAGAAAATCTGAAGGAGAGAGCAACTTCAATTAAGATTGTGATTGGTAAGGAAGTTGATAATGATCAACTCTTTGAAAAGCTCATAGAAAAATTAAATTTTTGGTATGAAAAATTAGCTTTAAATCAAATATCTATTATTCATAAAACCCTCAACTCCTTATCTTTTATTCCAATTGGTTCAAAAATTGAAATCTTGGATGGCGATAGGGTAATTAAAGGAGAGTTCAGAGGTTTTGATACTCATGGCGCCCTCCTCTTAAGAGAGAGCAAGAGGATTCATAAAATTTATTCGGGAGAAATGATTTCCTACAGTACCTAAAATGATAATATGTATTGACATAGGAAACACAAACACATCCATTGGGGTTTTCAAAGGCTCTGAACTTATCCATCACTGGAGGATCTATTCTGACAAAGAGAGAACATCTGATGAACTATGGGTTATTCTTGCAACTTTCCTATCATCATCAAATTTAACTTCTAAAGAGGTAGAAGGAGTTGTTATTGAAAGTGTTGTTCCTCCCATAACTCCTGTATTCACAGCAACTATAAGGAAATATTTTAGATTGGAGCCCTTAGTGGTTAATCATGAGAATATTGGCATCCCAATTCTTTACAAGAATCCCATGGAAGTTGGGGCTGACAGAATTGTTAATGCTCTTTCAGCTTCAACATTTTATGGCTCTCCTTGTATAATAGTTGATTTTGGAACTGCAATAACTTTCGATGCTGTCTCAGAAGATAGAGAGTATCTTGGAGGTTGTATTTTCCCAGGGCTTGAGATATCCCTTGATGCTCTTTTTCATAGAACTGCCAAGTTACCAAAAGTTGACATTGAAAAAATGGAAAAGGTTATTGGAGAAACAACCATGGAAAGCATAAAATCAGGTGTTTATTTTGGCTTTTCAGGAGTTGTAAAGGAAATAGTTTCAAAAATGAAAGAAAGAATGGGAGAAAAAACAATAGTTATTGGAACAGGAGGTTATGGAAGTATTTTTAAAGGAATAGGATGTATTGACATTTTTGACCCTGATCTTACTCTCAAGGGATTAAAGATTATTTATGATAGAAGCATTGAAAAAAGAACTTAAAATTCTCGAAAAAGAGTTTCAGAAGATTACTGGCAAACCTTTTTTGCCTTCGCCTAAAGACCTGACTATTCTCATGAGCTGGCTTGAAAGGGGGGTTCCCGTAGATGTAGTAGTTGATGGTATAAGGGTTGGATGGGAGAAAAAAAAGAGGAAGCGTGCCTCAATCTCTTTCTTTAAAAGGGATATAGAAAGGGCAATTCTTTCCTACAGAGAGAAAATTATAGGGGATAGGAAGGTCGAACTCAATAAGGAACCGCTTATGATAAGTGAAATCAAAAATTTTTTAATAAATATACCCTCTGAACTGGAATTTACAAGAGGGATATTTGAGGAAGCTATTAAAATTTTAAGAAGCAGAAGAAATGAAGCTCAAAAAATGGCTATTCTGGAAAAGCTTGAGAATGAACTGGAAGAAATTCTTTTAGAAAGATTTTCAA
>JBBIMS010000065.1:0-8019 GCA_037444285.1 Candidatus Aminicenantota bacterium
TCTTCTACTCCCGAAAATCTACCCATTTTTGAACACCCTCTTCAATTTTAATCTCTTATTTCAAAGAATTCAATTTTTTAATAGCGTATTTAATTTGACAAGTTTATTTGTTTGATTTACACTAAGGAAGATTTGATGAAAAGAAAGGAGTGAAGGATATGAATATTGTTGAAAGGGCAAAGAAAATTATTGTAAGTCCTAAGGAAGCATGGGCTGAGATTAAGGCAGAGCAAACAACCGTTCAGGACATTTATCTCTCCTATGCCGTGATTCTGGCTGCGATTCCGGCAATCGCTCAGTTTATAGGAAATACCCTTATCGGAACTTCTGTTTTGGGAGTTCACTTTAGATGGTCAATCGGAAGGGCTTTGGGTCATGCGATTTTCTGGTATGTTCTCGGCCTTGCCGGTCTTGCTCTCACAGCTTTTATAGCTGATTCCCTTGCTCCAAGCTTTGGCTCCCAGAAGAATTTTGTGAATGCTTTTAAAGCAGTTGTATATTCAATGACTCCCATGTGGGTTGCAGGAATTCTTTATATAATTCCTTATCTTAGTATTTTAGTTCTTTTAGCAGGTCTTTACGGCCTCTATCTTCTATTCATTGGTCTTCCTGAACTTATGGACACTCCAAAGGATAAAGCCATTGGTTATGTTATTGTGGTAATTGTTGTAAATATAATTGTTTTCTTTGTCGTTAGTGCTATAGTAGGTGCAATATTTGTTGCGGGAAGAGTGGGTATTACCTATTGAATTTCTATTTTTAAAAGCTCTTCAATAACTCTTTCAGGCTGAGTCAGAATTGGTCTTCCAATAATTATGTAATTTGCTCCAAGTCTGAAAGCTTCTGAGGGAGAAAGGGTCCTCTTCTGGTCATCCTTCCCCTCTTCAAATCTTATTCCAGGAGTTGCAACTAAAAAGTTTTCTCCAGCAGACTCTCTAATAATTTTTATTTCCCTCGGAGATGCAATTACTCCATCAGCTCCATTTTCAAAGGCAAGGATGGAAAGTCTTTTTACCATTTCTTCAATACCATAGCCAAATCCAACCTCCTTGGAGTTCTCTTCATCCATGCTTGTAAGAATTGTAACTCCCATTATCTTTGGCTTTTCAATTCCGAGTTTTCCGCTTTCTTCCTTAGCTCCTTCCACTGCACTTTTTATCATCTCCCTACCACCGAGAGTGTGAATTGTCATCATTGAAACTCCCAATTTTGTTGCTTCCTTTACAGAATGATAAACTGTATTGGGAATATCGTGGAATTTAAGGTCAAGGAAGACTTTTTTATTTTTCTTTCGAAGAAAATTGGCCACTTCTGCCCCATATCTTAAAAATAGCCTCGGACCAATTTTAAATATCTCTATTTCTGGAAGTAAATTCACGAATTTTTCAACTTCCTCCATTCCATCAACATCAAGGGCAACTATTACTTTTTTTAAAATTTCCATTTTTACCTCTCTATTTGAAGAGTTCCAATTATATCCTCAATTCTTTCTATACCCTCTTTAATACATATTTCTTCAAGTTCTTTAATTATTCTCGGGCATGCATTTGGATCTAAAAGATTTGCAGTCCCAACCTCAACAGCCTTGGCACCAGTTACAAGGAATTCCATTACATCCTCTCCCTTCATTATTCCTCCAACACCAATAACAGGAATTTTCACCTTTTTAACAACCTGAAATACCATTCTAATGGCAATAGGCTTTATCGCAGGGCCTGAAAGTCCTCCCATTACATTGCCAAGCCTTGGTTTCCTCCCCCTCCAGTCAACCTCCATTGCAAGAATTGTATTTATCAAAGATATAGCGTCAGCCCCTCCCTCCTCTGCGGAGATAGCTATTGAGCTTATGTCTGATACATTGGGAGAAAGTTTAACAATTAAAGGAATTGAGGTAACCTCCTTTACCATTTTTACAATTTTGTATGTCCATTCAGGCTCCATTGCTGGGCATAATCCATTCTTATGGATATTTGGGCAGGATATGTTTAGTTCAAAGGCTGAAATCCCCTCTTGTCTGCTTAAATAGGACGCAACCTCTGCATACTCATCATCATCATGACCACAAACATTTACTATTATGGGAGTATCTAACTTTCTTAGCTCAGGAAGAATCTCCTTCGAAAATCTTTCAACCCCAATCCCCTGAAGCCCTATGGAATTAAGCATTCCACAGGATGTTTCCCATATTCTTGGGGGAGGATTACCCTCAGTAGGTTCCAAAAAAATCCCCTTTGTTATAAGCCCTCCCAAAATTGAGAGATCAAAAAAGGAGCTGAATTCAAGACCGTATCCAAATGTTCCACTGGCTGTAAGAATTGGATTTTTTAATTTTAAAAATCCAAGATCCACAGATAGATCTACCATACTATCTCCTCTCCATTGAATACAGGTCCCTCCTTGCATATTTTAACCCATTCTTCCCTTCCATTCTTCCTTATCCTTGCAACACAACCCCAGCATGCCCCAAACCCGCAAGCCATCCTTTCCTCAAGGGAAAATTGGGCAGGAATTGAGAATTTTTTTGAAATTTCAAAGACCTCTTTCATCATCCCCCTTGGTCCGCATGCATAAATTCTGGAAACCTTTTCTGAGGTAAGAATATCTGGAAGTGGGTCTGTCACCAATCCCTTTATTCCAGCTGAGCCATCCTCTGTTGTCAAAACTGGCTCAATCTTTTCCTTTTTGAAGTAATCGAGGGCAGGAAGGTCTGAAAACCTTTTGCCTCCGTAAAGAACTTTAAATTTTATTTTTTCTTTTAAAAAAATTTTTGAAAGGAAGAATAGAGGTGCGATTCCTCTACCGCCACCAATAAGAAGATAATATCCTGAGCTTTCAAATTTGAAGCCATTACCAAGGGGTCCGAGAACCCTCAAATTTTCTCCTTCTTTAACTTTTGAAAGGCTCAATGTTCCTTTACCACAGATCTGAAAAAGGATTTCAACAATTTCACCTTCATTGTTAAATACTGAAAAAGGTCTTCTTAGAAGGGTCTCAGCAGATGGAGGCTTAACCATTAAAAACTGTCCTGGTTTTGCATTGAAGAAGTAAGAATCAGAAAGTAGGGAAAGAATTATATAGGAGTTTTTAACTACCTTTTTCTCTACCCTGACTTCCAGATCTTCCATCAAAAATTAATATCTTATTATGATAGAATTTTGTCAAGGGAAAATTATTTCAAACTCTGTTGCTATGTATCCCTCCCCTTGCAAGGGAAGCAAAAATTCCAAGAAAACAAAGAAAAGAGAAGATTATAAAGGAGGTTTTTAGAGTCTTTAGAAATGGAGAGAAATATTCTGGAGTAATCTGAACCCTCAGGTTATGGATTGAAAAAATAAGAGTGGCAATACCCATGCTTAACATCTGTCCAAGAAGCCTCATTGTAGCAATGATTCCAGAGGATGTTCCATAATATTTTCTTTCAACTGAGCTCATCACAGCATTTGTATTTGGTGAAGAGAAGAGGGCAAAACCAAAACCAAGGATTAAGAGGACAAAAATGATGTAGTAAATTGATGTGTTTAAATCTAATGGGATTAGGAGGAATAATCCAAGGGCACAGATTCCCATCCCTATGGATGCTACAATTCTTGGCTCAACTCTATCGGATAGCCTTCCAGCAAGGGGGGAAAAAAGAGCCATAACAACAGGTTGGGAAACAAGAACAGCCCCAGCAATCCTTGGGCTCAACCCTTTTATATACTGAAGATAAAGGCTTAGAAGGAAACCCACAGCTGATGTTGCACTGTAATTTATAAGAGCAGCCACATTGGAAAAGGAAAATGTCCTGCTTTGGGTGAAAAGTTTTATGTTTAAAACAGGATGGTTAACAAAGGATTCTACAAAGATAAAGATGGTAATCCCTACCATTCCCAGCAAAAGAAGAATAATTCCAGAATTTGCAGGAAGTCTTGAAAAACCATACATCAATGAGATAATTGATGCTCCATAAATAATGGAACCTTTAAAATCAAAACTTTCTCCCTTAGCTCCTGCCCATTCACCCTTCAACCTCATCATAACAAAAATAATTATAATTATTCCCAATGGAATGTTTACAAAGAAAACACTCCTCCATCCGAAATAGTTTGTCAGAAGCCCTCCGATAAAAGGGCCAAGGGAAAGGCCCAGATAGACAGCAGAGGAGTTTATTCCAAGAGCCTTCCCCCTTTCACCCGGAGGGAACACAGATGTTAGAAGGGCAATACCTGTCCCCAGTATCATTGAACCTCCTATCCCCTGCATTATTCTGAAGGAAATGATCTGGGATGAAGAACCTGCGATTCCAGAAAGAAGGGAAGAGAGAGTAAAAATAGTTATTCCTGTTAAAAATACTCTTTTTCTTCCCCAGATGTCAGCAATTCTTCCCATAGGGACAAGGAAAACGGATGCAGAGAGAAGATAGGATGTTGCAACCCATGCAAGGAGTATTGCATTCATCTTGAATTCTCTACCCATTGATGGAAGAGCAACATTTATTGAAGAACCCATAAAGGGAGTGAGGAAAGAGGAGAGGGTAGCAATCATTAAAACTATTCTCTTTTCTGTTTTTTCTCTTTCCACAACTGTCATATCAAAAATACGAAGCCAACTATTAAAGGTTTTCCCATGAATTATTTTTTACATAAATTCTCCATTGCCCATAGAGCTGAGCCAAGCATCCCTGCTTTGTTTCCAAGAAGTGCGGGAACAATTTTTACATTTTCAAGGGAAAATTTAATTGCTCTTTTCTCAATTTCTGCGATTACAGGTTTCATTATAAACTCTTTAGCTCCTATTACCCCTCCTCCAAGAACGATTAATTCAGGATTCAATAGATTTATCAAATTAGAAAGCCCTATTCCAAGATAGTATCCAGCGATTCTGAAAGCCTCAACAGCAATGGGATCTCCATTTTTTGCAAGCTTATAAACATCTTCAGAGGTCAGATTTTCTTTTTTTCCTGTCATTTCCAGATAATTTTTTACAATTTTTGAGGCAGAAGATTCTGTTTCAACGCAACCCTTACCACCGCAATTGCAAGGAAGTCCATCAGGATTTACAACAGTATGTCCAAACTCTGCTCCCAACCCTGATGAGCCATGAAATAAATTCCCTTCAATTATTATACCTGAGCCAATTCCTGTGCCAAGGGTTATATGAACCATGTTCTTAACCCCAACTCCTGCTCCCTTTTTGTACTCCCCCCATGCAGCCATATTGGCGTCATTGTCAACTGTAAAGGGAATGTCAATCGCATCTTTAAAAAAATCTATGAGGTTGACCCCGTCAAGAAATCTCATGTTTGGAGACCTTCTTAAAATCCATTCCCTCATATCTATAAATCCCGCTATGCCTATTCCAACTCCCGATGGCTTTTGAACAGAGGAATGAATCCTATATATCTCAAAAACCTTTTTTTGAAGAGATTTTAAATCCTTTGGAGTTTCATCGCTCTTCTCATTTTTAATTTCCCCTTTTTCATCAATTAAACAGGATTTTATATAAGAACCACCAATATCTATTCCTATCCAGCTCATGGTCTCTTTGCAATTAATGCGTAATCCTGAAAACCGAAAATAATTTTCTGAATAATTTTAAAATTATAAGAAATTCTTCTCAAAATATCATTTTCCTCAGGGATATCCTTTAAATCCTCCTTCGTAGGCGAGAGATACTTTATATCATCAACCCTGAAACCAGATGCTTCCATAAGAAATTTAAGAGTTTCTGGATGGATGGGGTTTCTATGGGTGGGATCCCTCCAGAAAACATCAGAAAGGGTATAAAGGGAGGTAGGATTCACTGTTTCGATAATTGCAAAGGATCCTTTTTTAAGCTTGAAATATAGAATATCAAATAGCTTTCTCAAAAGAGCCGGCTCAAGATGCTCAACAACCTGAGATGAGAAGAACCCTCCAAGGGATTCATCTTTTAATGAAGAGAGATGGAGAAGGATGTCTTCATTCAAACATTTAAGACCCTTTTCTCTGCAAATTCTTATCATCTCATCATTTATCTCAATTCCGTATGATTCTATTTTGTTTTCCCTAAGAAGCTCCAGAAATTCCCCTCTCCCACAACCAAAATCAAGGACATTTCCCTTCCCTATAAAATATTCAAGATATAACTTCTGTCTTTCCTTTATCTCCTCCTCCCATCCCCTGAAGCCCGATTCAAAAAAACGGTATCCAAGATCCTCAAATCTTTTCTCAAATTTCTTTATTTCATCGATATATGGTCTTTCCTTTTCTCTTAAGAGGATTGAAAGTTCCTCTATATCTTTTTTCATACTTAAAAATGTCTCCAATATACCTTCAATTTTCTCCTTCTGGATTTTCAGGCTCTCAATTTTCCAGTTTAGGGAATCGAATAGAATACCCACATGATTTGAGCCAAGAGCATCCCATTCCTTCTCCTTTGCATCAACCATTGGAAGAATGGACAAAAGTGTTTGCTGAACAAGGTTAAAGAAGGTCTGCTGGGCAACGGAGATTTTTTCTATCCCCTCAAAAATTGATAATAAATAATCAGATTCCTTTTTCCTCTTTGACTCAATCTCTTCCCTTAATCTCCTTATGGAATCTAAAAACTTTTCTGAATCACTCTGTAAATCTTTTAAAAATAAATTTATTTTCTCAAGATGGGACTTGAATTTCCCCTCTTCTAATTCCCTTTCCTCTGCAAGTTTCTTTAAAATTAATGGATCCACTTTAATTCTTTAATATCTGGTCAGATTTCTCCTCTTTCTCTTCTTTACCCGATAGGGCTTTCTTAAAGCTCTTTATTCCCTCTCCAAGACCTCTTCCAATCTCAGGGAGCCTCTTAGCTCCAAAGAGGAGAAGGACAATCAGGAGAATGATTAAGATTTCAGGAAGACCTAAGGTTCTGAACATTTTAACCTCCGAAACCTTCAAAATAAAATTTTTTCATCTTTTTAATTATATCAAAGAATCAAACTTATCCAAATTTTAGGCGTTAGATCAGCAGGAAGCAAGGAAAGGGTAATGAAAAACAAAATATTTATCTTGATGGAAAAGTGGAAGAATGTAATAATGCAAGACCTGCCCGATTACTTTTTTACAAATATTTTTCCAAATACTTTTTTATATTAAACTTCCTCTCAAGTCCCTTATCGCTCATATATCTTACTTTTCCGAATATTTTTCTTTCCTGCCATGGTCTTTCAAAACTCCCAAAACACCACGATATTCCTGCGTAACCGTTTGGGTCTCTTCCATCAAGCTCATATTTGTCGTTCAGGTAACAAGCGTAATCAAAGGCTGTTTTAGGGTGGTCAGTCCACTCTATAAGTTTCTTAGCCCAGTACATTCTCATATAGTTGTGCATTTTCCCAGTTTCTAAAAGCTCTTTCTGGGCTGCATTCCAGTATTTGTCATTGGTTAAACCATGCTCAAGTTCTTCTAAGGTGTAGAGATATGGTCTTTTATCGGAAACATGCTTTTCTAAACTCTCCTTTGCCCATTTAGGAATACCCTCATACTGGTTGTAGTTGGGGTTGTGCCAGCAAAAATTTCTTGCAAGTTCTCTCCAGACAACAATCTCATTTAAAAACGACTTTACATTTGCGTCTTCATAATCGTATTCTTTAAGAATTTCATTTACAACTTTAGCAGGCGATATCTGCCCGAAATGAAGATATGGACTTAAGTTTGACTGGTAGTCCTTCGAAGGATCAGATCTATAATCTTTGTAGTAAGGAAGTTTCTTTTCAATAAATTCTTTAAGCCTTTTTTCTGCTTCCTCACTTCCTCCTGTGTAGTATTTTTCAACGGTAGGAACAGTTTTATCTATATTGAGTATTTTTAAATAATCTTCAGGTTTTTCAAAATCAATACTTTCTATATCCATGCCTGTTGAGTTAAGTTCTAGCTCTATTTTTTCATAATCTCTAAGAAAATAGTGAATTAATTTTTCTAATTTTTTTCTGTAGAGATAAGAGTAAGAGACAGCCTTTAAAGATATATAATCCAAAGGAACAACTACTTCTGTTTCAACTTCAAAAACTGAAATTTCGCTCAT
>JBBIMS010000066.1:0-871 GCA_037444285.1 Candidatus Aminicenantota bacterium
TATTTTTTTTCTTTTCTTTTCCATGCAATAGAAAAAATTATCCTCAGTTTGGGCATATATAAAATCCTCATCAGTAAAAGTTTTCTTTACTTTGGATTTAAAATCGTAAAAATTTTTTAAATTTTTATCTTCAGTTCTTTCACTTTTGATTTTCAATTTTCCTTCGCTCTTTTCC
The DNA here is from genome assembly GCA_037444285.1 of Candidatus Aminicenantota bacterium. GTDB lineage: Bacteria > Acidobacteriota > Aminicenantia > JBFLYD01 > JBBIMS01 > JBBIMS01. Next base: position 176 of record JBBIMS010000066.1, read on the forward strand.
ATAATAATTCCACTCTCAGAAATATTATATGTATCTCCCTCAAAAAGGTTTTCAATATTGAAAGTGCCAAGATCAATTCTTGAAATTCCTTTTTCAAAGAAAAGATAAACATGATTCCCTACAAGTTTTGGCTGGGAGATGAGTTCATCATTTAAACTTAATTCTTTAAAGCTCTCAAAGGAGGGATTATTTATAGTAAATAAAGCAATTAGAATTGATAAAATCATAGAAAAATCTTATCATCTTTTGAATTTTCCTTCAATTTGTTTTTTTAAAGATTTTATTCTTGTTTTTCCAGTCTTATTTTTATATATTTTGAATCGAGCAAAACTAATCGAGGATCAGGCAAAAGAAGGGGAACTGATATTTCCTTGTTTTTTCTTAGCTCATAAATATCTACTGGTTCTGTGGGAATGGTTTTCAAGAGAGGTAATAGAGCAGAGGGACATAAGACCCTTACTCTCTTTGGCTCTACATCAATTTTTTCCCTTTCCTCCTTTCCCTGAATTAAAGGCTCTACAGGAACAAATTTCTCAACAAGTTTATCAAGATTGAGCACAATGCTGGAAGGGTTTATTCTTGAGATTTCTAACCCTTTTGGAACATTGAAAATGTCCTCCTTTCTAATAGGGACAATAATCTGCCCGGTCTTAAATTCTGAAAGACTTATATTCAACTCAGGGTTTGTTTTTTTCA
>JBBIMS010000066.1:881-6282 GCA_037444285.1 Candidatus Aminicenantota bacterium
CGGCAGTTTTTTAGGAACTCTCAAGAAGAGTTCTACATTGGTAGTGGAAGCTGAAAAAACTGTTATATTGTGGGGGAGGTCTTTGAAGTTCACAGGGACAGTCATTTTGACTTCATAAACACTCCACTCACCTAAGGAGATAAGAAGCCAGATAATGAAGGCAAGGAATAGAGAAAATAGCTTTGCTTTCCAATCTTCAAGAAAAATTTTTTTGACGATTTCAATCATTTTATGTTTAAATACTCCAAAAGCTTTTTTTCAAGAGCTTCCCTCTTTAAATCCTTTTCAAGAACCCCTCCTATTGCAAGGGAAATAGAGCCACTCTCTTCCGAAACCACTATTACTGCAGCATCGGTCTCAGCTGAAAGTCCAATTCCGGCAAGATGCCGAGTTTTCGTTCTTATTTCCGATGAGTAGGGGTGAAGCGGAGGAAGAGGTAGAAGGCATCCTGCAGATTCAATCCTTCCCCGCCTTATTATTATTGCCCCATCATGAAGAGATGATTTAGAGGAAAAGATGGAAGTTATTAGGTCCATCTCAATATTTGCATCGATATCAACTCCCTTTTCTGAATAACTTTTTAAAGAAATTTCCTTTTCAATTGCTATCAAACCACCTATTCTGTAGGTTGATAAATATTCTACTGCTGAAACAATTTTTTCTATATCCTTTTTTGTTGTTTTAGGCTGAAACGGTTCTAATATGCTTCTTGCACCTATGTTGGCGAGAAACTTTCTTATCTCTGCCTGATAAAGGACAATTATTGCTATAAAAAAATAGGGAGCTATATTTTTAAGAATCCAATAAAGGGAGACAAAATTGAAAATTTTTGAAATAAAAAAAAATATGGCAAGGATTGAAAGTCCAACTGCCATCTGATAAGCCCTTGTTCCTCTTATTAGAATGATAAACTGGTAAATGAGGACTGAAACGAGGAGGATATCGATAAAATCCTTCCAAGAAAAATGGAGAAGACTTTTTAATATCGCTTCTATCAAGGTTCCCTCTGGGAAAGAATTCTGTCTGCGACTCTAACAGCTCTTAAGAACTCCTTCACATCATGAACTCTTAACATATGGGCACCATTTAAAACACCTATTATGCCTGAGGATATTGAACCTTCAAGCCTCTCTTCTGGAGGAAGATTTAAAATATTTCCAATGAAGGATTTTCTTGAAACACCAAGGAGAATGGGGCGGTTTAGTTCTTGAAATTTATCAAGATTTGCAATTATTTTTTCATTGTCCTCCTGCCTTTTCCCAAAGCCTATACCAGGGTCTAATATTACTGTTTCTGGATCAATATCATTTTTAATTAGATAATCGAGTCTCTCTTTAAAAAAATCTTTAATTTCTTGAATAACATTTTTATAAAAGGGGTTTATCTGCATTGTCTTCGGTGTTCCCTTCATATGCATTATTACAACAGGGACGCTCTTTTTCTTTATAACATTTATCATTTCTGGATCAAATCTAAATCCACTTATATCGTTGATTATATCTGCACCATTTTCAATTGCTTCCTCAGCTATTTTTGACTTATAGGTATCAATTGAAATCAAACATTTCACCTTCTTTCTCAATTCCTTGACTACTGGTATGACCCTTCTCCTCTCCTCCTCCTCTGAGATACTTTCTGCTCCTGGTCTTGAACTTTCACCACCGACATCTATGATATGAGCTCCTTCTTCCTCCATCTCAATCCCCCTTTCAATTGCTTTCTCTTTTTCAAAATATTTACCACCATCGGAGAAGGAATCAGGAGTGACATTGAGAATACCCATTATTAATGTTTCTTTCCCAATTAATAATTTATCCCCTCTTATTTTTAAAGTTACAACCGATCTCATTTTACTGGAGGTAGGCTTGAGGAGTTTCTTTTCCAATTATCTCCTTTATCTCATCCCCTGTGAGGGATTCTCTCTCAAGAAGAGTCTCTGCCAACTTGAAAAGAACCTCTTTTCTGTTTTCGAGAATCTCCTTTGCCCTGTTGTAATTTGTCATTATTATCTTCTTAATCTCCTCATCAATTTTTCTTGCAGTTTCCTCACTGAAATCCTTTCTCACAGCGAGCTCTCTTCCGAGAAAGACCATATCATCCCTATCAGCATAGGTTAGAGGCCCAAGGTCAGACATACCCCATTTGCAGACCATCTTTCTTGCAATTTCTGTAGCCTGTTCGAAGTCGTTTCCTGCGCCTGTTGTCTCCTTTCCAAGGGCTATCTCTTCTGCTATCCTCCCTGCCAGAAGAACTGCTATCTGGGCGTTGAGATAGGATTTTGTGTAGTTATATCTGTCATCGAGGGGTAGTTGCTGTGTCACTCCCAGAGCCAATCCTCTCGGAATGATACTTACCTTGTGAATCGGGTCTGCTTCAGGTATTGAGGCAGCCACGATAACATGCCCTGCCTCATGGAAAGCAACTATTTTCTTCTCTTCCTCTGAAATTATGAGACTCTTTCTTTCAGCCCCCATTAAAACTTTATCCTTTGCAAATTCAAAGTCCTTCATTGTTACAAATTTTTGATTGTTTCTTGCTGCATTCAGGGCAGCTTCATTTACCATATTGGCAATATCCGCTCCCGAAAAACCTGGAGTTGTTTTTGCAAGAAGTTTCAGATCAACATCTGGAGCGAGAGGAACTTTCCTTGTATGAACCTTTAAAATTTCTTCTCTTCCCTTTACATCTGGCTTGTTTACTACAATTCTTCTGTCAAACCTTCCTGGACGGAGAAGGGCAGAATCAAGTATGTCAGGTCTGTTAGTTGCAGCAATAACAATTATACCATCATTGGGATCAAAGCCATCCATTTCAACAAGGAGCTGGTTAAGGGTTTGCTCCCTCTCGTCATGCCCACCACCAAGTCCAGCACCCCTTTCCCTACCAACTGCGTCAAGCTCGTCTATGAAGATAAGGCATGGTGCGTGTTTTTTGGCCTGGTCAAAGAGATCCCTCACCCTTGATGCTCCAACACCAACAAAGAGTTCAACAAAATCTGAGCCAGATATTGAGAAAAAAGGAACATTGGCTTCTCCAGCAACTGCTTTTGCAAGAAGCGTTTTACCTGTCCCTGGAGGACCAATCAGAATGACACCCTTTGGGATTCTACCACCAAGTCTCTGGAATTTCTGAGGATCTTTTAAAAATTCTATGATTTCTTTGAGTTCCTCCTTTGCCTCATCTACTCCAGCCACATCTTCAAAAGTAACTCTCTTGGATGAATCTGTAACAAGTTTTGCCCTACTTTTTCCAAAGGTGAAAGCTTTGTTCCCCCCTGCCTGAAGCTGTCTTATGAACAAGAGCCAGAAGACAAAGATTAAAATAAAAGGAGACAAAGAGCCTATAAGAGATATAATTGGACTGGTGGATGTATCTTTAACGACTATACTTACATTCTTATCCCTTAAAATCTTTATTAGATCAGTATATTGAGGTGGAGCAACTGTCTTGAATTGCCTTTCGTCTTTAAATGTTCCCTCGATTCTGCTTCCAGCAATAGTTACCTTTTCCACATTTCCGAGAATTATGGAATCAAGAAACTCTGAGAAGGTTATTTCTTTCTTTTTCCCCCCTGATTCTTGAAAAACATTCCACAAAAAGAGAACCAGGAATATTGCTACAATCCATATAATCACATTTTTCCATATATTACTCTTTTTTTCCATATTCAGAACCTCAGAAAAATTATAACACACTTAAAATCAAAAAACCATTTAACCAGCAATCCCTATCAAATAATGCCTTACATGTTCATCATTTTGAAAGCTTTTTATGCAATCACAGAATCTCCCTTAGGCCTTGCCAGAATTGGCTTTATATGCTCTTTGCATCAGTAGATTTGACAATTGGAATTATCAGCTTTATTATTCTAATTTAGGAGGAAAAATGCTACTTGCAACACTTATAATCATTGGAGTTCTGGTTCTCTGGGTAATTTTAATTTACAACTCTCTTGTCCGTTTAAGGGTTCAGATTAAAAATGCCTGGTCTCAGATTGAGGTTCAACTTAAGAGGAGATACGACCTTATTCCAAATCTTGTAAATGCAGTAAAGGGTTATATGAAATATGAGCAGGAAACCCTTACAAGAGTTATGGAGGCAAGGGCAAAGGCAGTTTCAGCTTCAGGACCTGCCGAGAAAGCAGTGGCTGAAGGGGAGCTCTCAGGATTACTATCACGACTTTTTGCCCTTGTTGAGAATTATCCAGAGTTAAAGGCTAATCAGAATGTTCTGAGTTTGCAGGAGCAACTAACAACCACTGAGAATCAGATAGCTTTTGCCCGTCAATATTACAACGATTCTGTTATGAGATACAACACAAAAATCCAGATGTTTCCCAGCAACATAATTGCAAGCATGTTCAATTTTACTCCAAGCGAGTTTTTTGAAGCTCCTGCAGTTGAAAGGGAAGTGCCGAAGGTTGATCTTACAATTTAAATTTTTTAGTCTCGATGAAGATTGATTTCTTTGAACAGCAAAGATATAACCAGAGGAAAACTTTTTTCATAATTTTACTTTTTATAGCATTCCTTGGACTCATTGGGTATGGGTTCGACTATTTCTACCTTGGAGAAGATTTCCCATATGCAACAATATTTGCCCTTTTCATTGGAACAGCTAACAGTTTAATTTCCTACTTTCTCGGTGATCAAATGGTTCTCGGCTCTGTGGGAGCAAGACCTGCAGATCCTTCAAAGTTTAAAGAGCAACAACTGATCAATGTTGTCAATGAAATGGCATTAGCTTCAGGAATTCCTGCCCCAAAAGTGTGGGTTATGGAGGAAGCCTCTCCCAATGCCTTTGCAACGGGAAGAGATGAAAGACATTCAAGTCTTTGTGTTACAACTGGATTGCTGGATACAATGAATCGTGAGGAACTTCAGGGAGTTATAGGTCATGAAATTGGTCATATAAGGAACAGGGATATTCTAACAATGACAATTGTCTCAGCCCTTGTAGGTGCCATAGTTCTTATTTCGGACTGGGCAAGAAGAACATTTTTCTATTCAGGAGGTAGAAGTTCAAGAAGGGGGAGGAAAGGATCTGGTAGTGGAATCATTATGCTCCTTGTCCTTATTCTCATAATAATTGCTCCAATTGTTGCAAGAATAATGGCAATGGCAATTTCAAGGACGAGGGAATATATGGCTGATGCTGCATCTGCTGAATTCACAAGAAATCCCCTTGCTTTAGCCTCAGCTCTCGAGAAGATAAAGGATCATTATGATAAAGTTGTTGATAGGGCAACTGATGGAACAGCTCATCTCTTCATCTCAGATCCAAAGGGAAGAAAACTTACATCCCATGAAGGTTTTTTTGCAGACCTTCTTTCAACTCATCCACCGATTGAGAGAAGAATAATGATTCTTAAAGAAATGGCAGGGGTTCCAGCAGGTCAGAT
>JBBIMS010000066.1:6292-7930 GCA_037444285.1 Candidatus Aminicenantota bacterium
AGGCATAATTGAATTGGTTCTGCTCCATCTTTTGACTTATGATCTTAATGAAAAAACTGAAGATAAGAAAGAAGTGGGTAAGGATCACTATTTCCTTACCACTGGAAGATATTGACAAAGGAAAATATAAGTCTTAGCACTTAAGAGGATTGTGAAAAATAAATTTTTTAATTATTTTATCTCTGGTAAGAGGCCACAACAAGAATATTCAGTTCTTTTGCTATCTTTGTTGCTGATGGGTGAATTAAGTATCCAAAGAGAACAATAAATGGTTCCCCTGGCAGAAAGGGAAGAGCAGACTTGATACTATCGTAAAAACTTCTAACATCCCCTTCATATATTCTACTCTTGCTTTCAGCAATGACTACAACAGGGTTCCCATCTCTTTCTCCTTCTGCGTATAGATTTATCTCTATTTCTTTTCCATCGATGCTCAGGAATCTTCTCTCTAATTCGGGGATTTTAATTCTGTAATGTCTCTCTAGGTAACCTGGAAGGACAACTCTTGCAATATCCTCAAGGCTATAGCCTATTGTATCTGAAAGGGAAGCAACAGCTCTTGCCAGTTGTTTGAGTGCCTCTTCGGTTCTTTTCTGAGCCTGAGCGAGTTCTTCCACTCTCTCCTCGGTTCTTTTCTGGGCTTCGGCTAAATCCAAAACTGCATTCCTTAGCTTCTCAAACTCTTCTCTTGTGACCTTTATATCCTTTACCTTATCCTCTACAATAAGGGTTATAGTTTCATAAAGTTCTTTTGTTAATTCCACTTTCTTCCTCTTTTTTTTCATCAATTAAATAATATCAAAGCAAACGCGGATTGTCAAAAGTTTTGACAAATCTAATAGTTAATGATATATAGGAAAAAGGAGGTAATGAATGAAGAAAGGTTTTACCCTTGTAGAAATGGTAGTTGTTCTTGCGGTAATATCAATCCTTGTTGGAATTATTGTTCCTACAGTTGTCAAACATATAAGGGATGCGAGGATTGCGAGGGTAAGGAATGAGGTTCAGGTTATTGGCTCTGCAATTTTAAGCATGCACAAGGATACGGGAAGATGGCCTTATACGAATGCAGATGGTCCTTCAGGAGGAGTAAACAGGGTTATTGGCTCCATTGACCCAACTGCTATGTGCACAGTAGTTGCCCCCGGAGCTCTTCCAGGTGCAGGAAACTGGGGAACTCTTGGTCCTGTAAAACCTCTTTATGACTATATTTATTACAACAACCCTGATGATGATACAGGGCCTGTCAATCAGAATCAACCCGGTCAGGATTATCCAACAATCGGAGATTTCCGATGGCTTGGACCTTATCTGGATCAGCCAATTTATACTGATCCATGGGGGTATTCCTATGTTATCTCTGCTCGATATTTTCCAGGTAATCCTCTGGCAGTAACTACTGCCCACAGAGTTCTCATTCTTTCCCCAGGACCTGATCTTTCCTGGTCGACAGCCTTTTCCGATACAGTAACAAGGAACACCTTCCCTGATGACTCTCCCTACGGAGATGATGTGGGATTTGTGATTGTTACCAATGAGTAAGTATCTCTCTTTTATTTTGCATTTTAGCCTATATTTATAAATTGGAGTCAACTATATGAATTTTTAGGAGGATGAGGTTGGAAGAGGCGATTTTCG
>JBBIMS010000067.1:0-2466 GCA_037444285.1 Candidatus Aminicenantota bacterium
AGAAGGGAGTCGTAGTAAAAAATAGCCTCATTTAAACTACCAGCTCCCTCATAGGAACGAGCGATAAGCTCTAAAACAGAAGGTTCTTTACTATCTTTGAAATTTAAAAGATAATCTATTGCAGATTTATAATCTCCAAGAAGAAACTTAGCCTTTCCTGCATAAAAAAGAATTTTTCCTTTTGCCTCAACATTTTCCAGAATTCTTAGAGCTGATTCAGGATCACCTTTATTAATAAGTTGTTCCATGAGAATTTCCCTGAAATGGCTGATGCTCGTATAAGATTGGGAATAAATCCATGGTCTTGGAACATAAGGGATTGGAAGAATACTGAAATCCTCTATAGAATACATTATCTCCTTTCCATTTCCATCAAAAACTGAGACTCTCAATTTATAATAATCTGGAGAGAAATTTTTTAGCGGAACGCTCAAAATAATATTTTCCTGCAAACTCACTTCTCTCCTCAACACCACATTCTCTCCTGATGAAATACTCCATATTATTTTCCAATCTTCTCCTGCCTTATCGAAATTATAAATCTCAAAGAAGAATACGAGAGTATCATTTGGAGTGAAATTCTTTTTCGAATCAACAAATATCTGGGCATCCTTGAATTTAAAAGCTCTGAAATATTTCTCCTCACCTGTTTTTTTCCCAAACCCAATAAGGATTGGAGAAAGGTAGGGAGAGTCTGAGGAAGAGGGTGAATGGATGGTTTTCTCGAAGGAAGAAAAATCCTTTGATTGAACATTTCTAAGGAGAACATTTAGAATATAGTCTCCAGGAGCTATTGGAATTAATCCTTGAATAGCACAAATCCTTCCCTCAATATTTTTAAATTTCTCTTCACTCATTTCTATACTCACATCCTTTTCCTCCTGATAAATTCCATTCCCCCTCAGATCTGTTATTCTAATGTTCATTTTCAAAGGGGCGTAAACCTTTTTCTGATATTGATTGAAAAGAATCTTCTCAGGCTCAATGGAAAAATGAATTAAATTAGTTGAGCCATCCCTGTGGATAAAAACAGTCGAATCACTTTTTACAAAATTCACAGAATAATCTGATAAAACAAAATCCTTTACCTTCAAAAAATCCTCTGCCCATGCACTCTCTATTTTCTTAAAAGGAAGAGAAAAAACATTGTTTAAGAGTAAATCTGAAGAAAGGGAAACAATACTTCCTGTCGGATCAATGGCTTCTCCAGGTATAAGGGAAAGGGAAGCAGATGCAAGTTCTGAGTTTGTTCTTTTAAGAAGTTTATATGCTTCCTCCCTTGAAATTGCACTCCTCCATGCAGATGGATTTAAAAGTTTTTCAGGACCATCTCCAGCAGGACTGTAAATCTTCCATTCTCCAATCCCATGCTCTTTATAAAACATAATGTAAAAATACGGAGGGAAACCGTACTTTATTTCTCCGTGATAATACCAGAGCTCAACAGGATTTATACCTTCATAGGTTTCGAATCTGTGTCTTTCAAGGGGTTCACCAAGAATAATATAGACCCTTCCCATATCTGTCATCCATCCAGGTTTTGTAGAACCCCTTCCTAAAACTTTGTTTGCATATTCAAGCCTCCTATAATGCTCCTCCTTGAATTCGTTGGCAGGGGTTCCAGGAGTTGGATCTCTTATCAACCAGAAATTCTCTACAAACTTCTCCCTCTCTTTATCAGTCTGAAGGGTAAGAAAGACCTCCTTCTCCTTTTTAGAAATTATGTAAATTACCTCTTCATTTAGCCATTTATCCCATTTATCAGTCAATTTCTCACAATTAAGGGGAGAAACAATAGATAATATCAAAATTAACAAAAAGAAAAATCCCATAGATATAATTTATTTTCCTGCAATGGAAAAGTCAACTTGATTTTAGAAAACTACACCTTCACAGGTTTCTCTGCATTTTTTAAATAACAGTATAGTGGACTTGACATTAAATATTTTTTTTTATATATTTGACTCTTATGCAAGATTTGCTTAAGGAAATCAGACACATAGAGACCCACTACTTTTGGTACTGGTTTACCCAGAGGGTGGGTCTCTGAGGTTTCCTTAAGCCCAAACACCCTCTGATAAAAGGAAATCCCAAGACCCACTCATTAAAAGTGAGTGGGTTTTTTTATTTTAGGAGGAGTTATGGAGATCGAAAAATTGAAAGAAAGGGTAATTGGATGGGAAGAAATCCCCCTCGATATTGACACTCCAGTTTCAGCTTTTATAAAACTCAGAGATATCGGAGCTAAATTTCTCCTTGAAAGTGTAGAGAAAGGAGAAAGGGTGGGAAGGTATTCCTTTATTGGACTTGAGCCTGAGGAGGGAATCATTTTTTGCAAAGATAAAATCAAAATTAACGGAAAGGAAATAAGGCTTAGTAAAGAAGAGGCAAAGTCTACTTTTGATAGACTTTTAAATGAAAAAATTGATTTTGATAATATCGAAACTTATATGGAAATACCTTTTG
>JBBIMS010000067.1:2476-7922 GCA_037444285.1 Candidatus Aminicenantota bacterium
TTACAGGAGGATGGGTTGGATACATTGGATATGAATTCGTCAGATTTTTAGAAGATATAGATTTGAGAAAGAGAACGAATTTTCCTGATCTCTTCCTCCTGAAAACCAATAAACTAATTGTTTTTGATCATGTTAAAAACACGGGGAAAATAATTGTTAGCATCCCAAGTCCCAGAAATGAGAAGCTTGAAGAAACCATTGAGGCTATCAAAATGCATCTAATTTCCCATATCAAAATTGGAGAAAGGAAAAGATGCCCTGCTCTTAGTAGATTTCTAACCCAGAGTTTATCAAGAGAGGAATTCTTAAAGAAAGTGGAGAAAACAAAGGAGTTCATAAAAGATGGTGATATTTTTCAAGCAGTTCTTTCCATAAGATTTGAAGGTAAGACATCTGCTGAGCCTTTTGAAATTTACAGAGCTCTTAGAATTTTGAATCCTTCTCCATACATGTTTTATCTTGATCTGGGAGAATTTCAACTAATAGGTTCCTCTCCAGAATCCCATGTTAAAGTAGAGAAGGAAAAGGTATCCATCAGGCCTATCGCTGGAACGAGGAGGAGAGGAAGAAATAGAAGAGAAGAGAGGGAACTGGAGAATGAACTGATTAACAACGAGAAGGAAAGGTCTGAACATATTATGCTAATTGACCTCGCAAGAAATGACCTTGGCAAAATATGCGTTCCTGGCACTGTAATTGTTCCTGAAAAAATGACGATTGAAAAATATTCCCATGTAATGCACATTGTCTCACAGGTGGAGGGAATTTTATCAGAAGGTAAAACATTCTTTGATATACTGAAAGCCACATTCCCCGCAGGAACAGTCACAGGAGCTCCTAAATTGAGGGCTATGGAAATAATTGATGAGATGGAACCTGTCGGAAGAGGTCCATATGGAGGAGTTGTTGGTTATCTTGGACTAAATGGAAACCTCGACCTTTGCATTGGAATAAGAATGATTATTTACAGAAAGGGTAAATTTTTCCTTCAAGCAGGGGCTGGAATTGTTGATGGCTCCATTCCTGAGAGTGAATATAAGGAGATTGAGAACAAAATAAATGGGATGCATGAAGCAATAAAAATTGCTGAAGAAGGGAGGTTTCTATGATCCTAATAATTGATAATTTCGACTCTTTCGTTTACAACCTTTTTCAGGAGTTCAAACTTCTTTCAGAAGATGTTCTTGTTAAAAGAAGAAACTCAATTTCCCTGAAAGATGTTATTGAAATGGCTCCTGACTATATCATTATCTCTCCAGGACCGGGAAGACCTGATGAGGCAGAGCTTTGTAATCAGATTATAAGTCATTTCACTGGCAAAATTCCAATTCTTGGAGTATGTCTCGGGCATCAATGTATTGCCCACACATTTGGAGGTAAAGTTATTAGAGGTAACAAAGTGTATCATGGAATCACTTCTGAGATTTACCATGATGAAAGAACAATATTTTATGATCTTTCCAATCCTTTCAAGGCTACCAGATACCATTCCCTTGTAGTTTCAGAGGAGAACCTTCCTGAGGAACTGGAGGTCTCTGCCTATACAGCAGATGGGGAGATAATGGGCTTAAGGGTAAAAGGGACAAAGACAGAAGGGGTTCAATTCCATCCTGAGTCGTTTTTAACAGGTGAGGGGAAAAAGCTCATTAGAAACTTCTTGGAATTGGGAGTTAAAAAATGATTCAGGAAGCAATAAGAAAATTATGTGAGGGAAATGATCTTGAAACAGAAATCGCAGACTCTGCTATTCAAGATATGTTAGAAGGAAAGGCAACCCCTGCCCAGATATCTGCCTTCCTGATCGCGCTCAAGATGAAAGGAGAAAAATCGGAAGAGATTTTTTCCTTTGTAAAAAAATTCAGGGAATCTTCCATAAAGATCCCTGTTGAGAGAAACCCTCTTATTGACTTGTGTGGAACTGGTGGTGATGGAAAATCAACTTTTAACATTTCTACAATTTCAGCCTTTGTAGTGGCAGGAGCTGGAATAGGGGTGGCAAAACATGGAAATCGCGCCATATCAGGCAAATGTGGAAGTGCTGATCTGATAGAAGGTTTGGGAATAAAGCTTTCCGATCAACCTTCAAAAATAAAGAAATCAATTGAAGAGATAGGGATAGGATTCATTTTTGCTCCTTACTTTCATCCTTCCATGAAGTATATTCAGCCTGTGAGAAAAGAGATAGGTGTGAGAACTATTTTTAATGTCCTTGGTCCTCTAATCAATCCTGCTGAGGTCAAAAAGCAATTGATAGGCTTTTTCAATAAAAGTGTAATGATGAAGGTAGCAGAAGTTCTGAAAAGGTTTAAAGGGGGAAGATACCTCCTCGTCCATTCAAAAGATGGGCTTGATGAAATATCCATTTCTCAACCTACCTACTGTATCTTTGTCAACAAAGGGAAAATTGAAAAATGGGAGTTGTTCCCTGAAGATTTTGGTTTGAAAAGAAAGGGAGGAAATATAGAAGCAAAATCAGTGGAAGAAAGTATTAAAATCCTTTTCTCGGTATTAAAGGGAGAGGAATCCGTTTATAGAGATATTGTCCTCCTCAATTCCTCTGCAGCTATTTTCGTCTCAGGAATTTCCTCAGATTTAAAAGAGTGTCTGGAAATTGCCAGGGAATCCATTGACTCAGGGAGGGCAATGAAAAAATTAGAAGATTTTATTAAATTCAACAGGGAGGAATAAATGAATTTCCTTGAAATCGTTAAGGGAAAAATCGAAAAGGAAGAAAAAGTAAGGTTGGAAAGGTTTGAACCTCCTCTTCCCCTTTCAGACTTCATAATCAATCGTTCTGGTATAATCGGTGAATTCAAAAGAGGAACTCCAAAAAGAAAATTTAAGATTGAGCTTCTTCCTGAAGAGATTGCATCAATATATGAAAAATACAATTTTTCTGCTGTCTCAGTAGTTGTGGAGAGCCAATTTTTTCTCACAACAGTGGATGATTTCAAAAGGATAAAGGGTTCTGTTTCAATTCCTGTCATACAAAAAGGGTTCATAACAAGGGAATCTCAGATAATTGAGGCAAGAAACAATGGAGCGGATAGTATTCTTCTTATAGTTCGCCTTCTTGATAGAGAAAAACTCTCAAATTTATTAAAAATTTGCCATGAACTCCATATGGAGCCTTTGGTAGAGGTCTTCTCCAAAGAGGATGTAGAAAAAATAGCTGATTTGCCCGTCAAAATTGTTGGAATAAACAATAGAGACCTCTCAACATTGGAGGTTAATCTTGAGCATGGCGAGGAAATGCTTTCCTTTTTAAATGAGAAGGGTATTGGAAATTTAAAGATTATAGAAAGTGGATTGAGAAAGCCTGAGGACCTCATTAGATTCAAAAGAAAGGGGGCAGATGGTTTTCTCATAGGAAGTGCATTCCTTGAAGGCTCTCAAATTGAAAAAAGGGTCAAGGAGTTTTCGGAGGTTATTGAAAGATGGTAAAAATAAAAGTTTGTGGAATAACCAATTTAGAAGATGCCATTCAAGCAGTAGAGCTGGGTGTTGATGCATTGGGCTTTATCTTTTCTGATAGTCCAAGGAGGCTAACATTAGAAAAAGCAAAGGACATAATAAAATCCATTCCTCCCTTTATATTCAAAGTGGGCGTATTCTCCAATGAGCCAATTGATTTTGTTAGAAAAGTTGATGAATTTTTATCTCTTGATTTTCTACAGTTTCACGGAGACGAACCACCTGAATATGTTTCAATTTTCAAGGGAAAAGGTATAAAGGCATTCAAGGTAAAAGATGAATCCATAATCCAAACCATAAAAAAATATAATTCAAGATTCTTTATCCTTGACTCAGAGGATAAAGGGAAACCTTTTGATTGGAATATTGCAGTTAAAGCCAAAGATTTTGGTATATTTCTTCTGGGAGGAGGTTTGAATCCTGAAAATGTTGAATTGGCTCTTTCAAAGGTTTCACCTTTCGGAGTTGATGTATGTTCAGGAGTGGAATCATCCTTAGGAAAGAAAGATCCTATCAAACTTAGAGATTTTGTATGGAGGGTTAAAAGATGGGAAAATCGATAGGTAAATTTGGTAGGTTCGGGGGTAGATTTGTTCCTGAAACCTTGATGGGTCCTCTCCTTGATCTGGAGCAGGAATTTCTAAAGGCGAGGAGGGATCCTTCCTTCAAAGAAGAGTTTGAATTCTATCTAAGGAATTATTGCGGAAGACCAACTCCGTTATACTTTGCAAGGAATCTCAGTGAAAATTATGGTGTAAAAATATACTTGAAAAGAGAGGATTTAAACCCAACCGGCGCCCATAAAATAACCAATTGCATAGGTCAGGCAATAATTGCAAAAAGAATGGGTAAAAAGAGAATAGTTGCTGAGACTGGAGCAGGACAGCATGGCATAGCTGTTGCAACTACTGCCTCCCTTTTTGGTTTTGAATGCACCATTTATATGGGTGAAATAGATATGGAGAGACAATATCCCAACCTTTTGAAAATGAAACTCCTTGGAGCAGAGGTAATAAAGGTTTCTTCGGGTTCAAAAACATTAAAAGATGCTACCAATGAAGCCATGAGAGATTGGGTCGCAAATGTAAAGGACACCCATTATCTCTTAGGCTCAGCAGTTGGACCCCACCCATATCCAATAATGGTGAGAGATTTTCAATCGGTGATAGGGAAGGAAGTAAAAAAACAGATAAAAAAATACGAAAATAGATTCCCTGACATTCTTGTTGCCTGCATAGGAGGAGGTTCTAATGCAATAGGTTTGTTCCATCCCTTTTTAAAGGAGAAAAATGTCAAAATGGTTGGAGTCGAAGCAGAAGGGAAAGGAAAAGAAACGCCCTTTCATGCCCTTTCTCTTTTAAAAGGTAACGAAGGAATTTTCCATGGCTCTCTAACCTATGTCCTTCAAGATGAGGAGGGGCAGGTTCGCAATTCCCACTCAATCTCTGCTGGACTCGATTACCCTGGTGTTGGTCCTGAAATCTCCTACCTTTTCCAAAAAGGTAGAATAATTGTTGATTGTGTTAATGATTGTCTTGCCATGGAAGCATTTAATGATCTCGCTAAATTAGAAGGGATAATTCCAGCCCTTGAATCAGCCCATGGATTAGGATGGATTAAAAAAATCAAAAATTTTAAAGGAGGGGAGATTGTTGTTGTAAATCTTTCAGGAAGAGGGGAAAAAGACCTTTTTTCAAAGGAGAGAAAGAATGAGGAAACTTCCTGATCTAACAAAGAGTCTGAAAGACAATAATAGAAAAGCTTTTATACCATTTTTTACTGCATTTTACCCATCAGAAAAAAACTTTGCAGAGCTTTTACATGTTGCCCAATCCTCAGGAGCAGACATTTTAGAGATAGGTATACCCTTTTCTGATCCAATAGCAGATGGCAAATTCATTCAGCATTCTTCCCAATGGGTTCTTGAAAGAGGGTTCAAGATTTCAAGATTTTTTTCATTTTTGAGAGAGAT
>JBBIMS010000068.1:0-7910 GCA_037444285.1 Candidatus Aminicenantota bacterium
CTCCACAGCTTTTCTGTAAAGGGCAATTCCTGCTTCAAGGAGAGCCTCTCCCTCTCCTATCATTGTAATAACAGTCCTGTTATGGCTTTTGTCAGGCTTCACATCAAGGAGATAAGCACCCTCAAATTTTTCCAATGGCTCAATAATTTTTTCGAGAACATCTTCCCTCTTCGCTTCTGAGATGTTGGGAATAATTTCTACAATTTCTTTCACTTTTCTCTCTCCCATGAATTATCTATTTTAAAATAAATTTCAATTTTCCCCAAATCTTTTAAAGAATCAACCAATGCTTCCTTCCTTCCAGCAACTACAATAAAGTTAGAATCTATTTTAAAATATTTATTTGCAATACTCAAGAAATTCTCCTGCGAAATTCTTTCTATCCCTTTCAAAACTCTATCCATATAATTCAAAGGATACCCCAGAAGTATAGCATCTTCAAGGGAAGAAAGCAAAAGATCAATATCAGAGTTTTTTACAATTATGTCTCCCATGACATAATCTTTTGCACTCTTCAATTCCCTTTCCTCAATTCTTCTTTCCTTTAAATCTTTTATCTCCGCCAGTATCCCTGATATAACCTCCTTAACTTTCTCATTTTTACAAAGGCCCGAAATAAAGAAAAGGGCGCCTTTTTTGTGGAAAATAACACTGCTCTCAATAAAATTACAATATCCTGAGGTATCCTTGAACTTCAAAACTATTCTGCTGAAATCTGACCCGCCTATTACCTCATTTAAAAGGAGCAAACCTGCTATATCATCAACACTGTTTGCTTGAAGCACATTCCCCATTACAAAGAATGAATCCTGCAATGGCAAATTCAAGATGGAAACAATATTTTCTCTTAAAGAGGTAGGGGAAGGAACATAAGGGTAGAATAGTGCTCTTTCCTTCCATCCGCCCAACCATTTTTCAAGAGTTCTCTTGAGACTCTCAGAATCAAAATCTCCCCAAACAAAAAGAACTGAATTGTTGGGAATATAATATCTTTTTAAAAATGTTAGACAACTCTGGGAGGTAATCTTTTTCAAGCTCTCTTCTGTAAAGAAAATCCTTGGATAAGGGGTTCTTTTCAGGAGATTTTTGTAGAAAAAGGAATATGTAAGATAAGAAGGGTCTTCATTTCTCCTTATCATCTCTCTTATTATTAAATTCCTTTCCTCATTGAGAGAACCCTCAGGAAATGTGTTCCTTAAAAGTAGATCACTAAGAATGTTTAGAAATCTTTCAAAGTTATCCCTTGGTAGAGAGATGGCAAAAGATGTTTTCTCCTCCCTTACTTCAGAGCTTATTTTCACTCCGTAATAGGAAAGCAGGCGGGAAAGCTGTTGTTCTGGAAAAAGAAGCGAACCCTTGAAAAATGTTCTCGCAGTAAGGGTGGCAAGTCCTTCCAGGCCTGGAAAAGATGAGGATTCACCATTGAAAATTACCATTCTAAGTTTGACAAGGGGAAGATCCTTTTCCTCAATAAAAATTACTCTTAATTTATTAGAAAGATGGAACTCTTTAACATTCCTTATTTCAAGGGATTCAGGCAATAAAAACTTGCTGGTAAAAAATATAAAAAGCAGGATTTTTAAAATTAGCTTACCTTTGCGGAATAACATATATAAAAACTCCATTATCCTTATCAAAGTATTTCCTTGCAACCCTGTAAACATCAAACTGGTTAACCTTTAAAAATTTCTTTAGCTCTGAATTCAGCAAATGGGGACTACCATTGTAAATGCATAATTTAGCAAGGGCAAGGGCTTTACCCTCTGTTGTCATAAGGCTCTCCAGATATTCAGTTGCCAGGCTGTTCTTTGCCCTTTCCACTTCCCAGGCACTTATAACAGAATTGGAGAACTTCTCAATGTGATAGATGAAATGAGCGGAAAGCATCTCAGCAGGAATACCAGGTCTTCCTAAAAGGAAAAAAGTGAAAAGGGATGAACCCTCCCTTTCTTCAACCTCGCCAGTTATTTCCTGGGCAAGGTTTCTTTTTTTCATCATTTCCCTTGGTAAAATAGAATTCTTGTCATGGAGAAGAATATATTCTATCACTTTCAAAACATAAAACTCAGGGTAAGAGCGTGGTGGAATTGCATAGGCAATATGAACAATGTTCTGATAAATTCCTTTTTTAAATGTCCTCATCCTTAGTTCACCCCTTCTGTAACCTTCTGATGGGGGATTTGAAAGATTCACCTTTTTCGAGGGGATTTGCTCGAAAAGCTCCCTTATCAAAGAGATTGTGCTATCCAGTTCAAAATTACCAACCAGAATGAGCCATGCATTGGAAGGTTGAAAATAATTGGAGTAGTATTTTTTTATGTCATCCAGCTCTATATTTTCAATATCCTCCATGTATCCCATTACAGGATGAGCATAGGGGAAATTTAAAAAGGAGATTTCGTTCAATTTGAGAAAACCACCAGCAAATGGTTCTTCGTTCAGCCTCCTTCCAATTTCAGCGATTAGCAGTTCTTTCTGTCTTCTGAAAAAACCATCTTCAATTCTTAAACTCTTCATTCTTTCCGATTCCAACCAGAGGGCTGTTCGGAGCTGGAAAGAGGGAAGGGTTTGATAGAAAATTATATAATCCTCAGTGACAAAGGCATTTACCCTCCCTCCATATCTTCTAATCATTGTAAAATGCCCCATTGGTGGAATATTTTCTGTTCCTGAAAACATTATGCTCTGCATGAGTTGAGCCATTCCAGTTTTGCCGACAGGATCATCCCTTGAACCTGTATGATAAACCATTGCCAGAGTAATTACTGGTAATTTTTTATCTTCAAGAAGAACAACATTCAATCCATTGCTGAGCATGAAATGATTTATCGAGAAGTTGAGCTGGGAGAAAAGGGTATTTGTTAAATAGAATGAGAATAATAGAGGGAATCCAGCTTTTAAAAATCTCAATTTAAAACCTTTTAAAGGGTTATTTTCTCAAGGGTTTCAGGTGAAGTGGTCACATAAAAATCCATTCCAAGATATAGAATTGGTCTAACTTTTTCCACAAGTAATCTTCCATCTTTATCGAAGTAATTAGAATCTTCGTGAATAGCAACAACTTCGCCAACAATTAAATCATGGTCTCCATAATCCCTTATGTCATAAAGCTTACATTCAAGACCTGCATAGGAGCCAGCTATCAAGGGAGAGGAAATTTTGAAAGGATTGATAAGCTCAATGGAGAAATCTTTTACCTTGTCTCTATCCTTTCCAGATGTTCTTCCACAAAAAGCTGAATATTTCCTTTTCTCAAAAGGCAGAAAACTCACTGAAAATTCCTTTGCTTTTGTGATCAAACTATGGGTTAGCCTTTTCTTTGAAATCATAACAGAAAAAAGTGGTGGTTTCATGGAAAGAGGGGAGTGCCATGCTGCTGACATAAAGTTAATTTTCTCTTGATATTTTACCCCTATAAATGCAACTGGGTAAGGATAAAAATGATAAAAATTATCAAATTTTTCTTTTACTACCATAATAAACTCCTTTTTTACTTTATCTCCAGAACCATTGCTCCTCCCTGCCCCCCTCACACAAAGGGTTACAAGACCAAGCTCAAGCTTCCTTCTTCTCATCTCTTTGAGGAGGGTAATTACAAGACGGGTTCCCGAGGTAGCAACTGGATGTCCGAGGGCTATTGCACCACCGTTAACATTCAGTATCTCTCTATTTATTTCTCCTATTGGCTCAGAAAAACCAAAATATTTCTGGGCAAGTTCTTTGGATTTAAAAGCAATCTCATTGGCAATCACTACTGCTGCAAAAGCTTCATTAAGCTCAATTAACTGAATATCCTTAAAAGATACCCCCGCTCTCTTCAAAGCAATTGGTGTTGAGAAGAAAGGACCAAGACCCATTCTTTCGGGATCAAGTCCTGCATAGGCATAACTTCTCAAATATCCGAGGGGCTGAAGCCCCAGTTCCTTTGCCCTTTCCTCAGTCATAACAAGGACTGCAGCTGCACCATCTGTAATCTGGGAAGAGTTTCCCGCAGTTACTGTCCCATTTCTTCTATCGAAGAAGGGCTTCAATGAAAGGAGAGCATCGAGGGTCTGCCCCTTCCTTATTCCGTTATCCTCTTCAACTACTTTATCATAGCCTGGGGGAATGTAAACGGGAACTATTTCCTCCCTAAGTTTTCCCTCATTTTGAGCCTTTTCCGCCCTGTTATGGCTGAGAAGAGCAAATTTGTCCTGTTCCAGCCTTGAAATTTTGAACTCTCTTGCAAGAAGTTCAGCAGTATCTCCCATTATCATTCCTGCAACCGGGTCTGTAAGTCCTTGAAATACCGCTACAATTGGATTCAGCATCTTGCCCAAGGGTATTTTTGAGAAGGTTTTCAGCCTCTGCCATGTTGTCTTGGCTTTATTCATGGCTCCAAAGAATTCAACTGCTTCCTTTCTGTAAAGAAGGGGGATCTGGCTCATGGATTCAACCCCTCCTGCTATAACTATGTCAGCAAGTCCGAGGGATATTTTTTCTGCGGCAGATGTGATTGCCTCAAGACCGGATGCACAGTTTCTTCCAACAGTATAAGCAGTTGTCTTTCTTGGAAGCCCTGCCCTTAGAGCAATCACCCTTGATATATTGGCAGAATCAGCAGGTTGAGCAATGTTTCCGAAAATTACCTCTGAAACAAGATTAGGGTCAAGATTGTTTCTCCAGATCAGTTCCTGGACACATACCCTTCCAAGCTCTACAGGGTGGACATCGTTAAAAAGGGTCCAGGATTTTATAAATGGCGTCCTTATGCCATCTACAATGCATATTTTTTTAGGCAACATCCTAACCTCCTAAAACTCCCTTTTATTCTATCAAAATTATTAGAGTGTTTGCAAGAAAAACATTTATTTTTTTAGTATTTTTAAAAATAAATAGAGAAGAAGAATAGGGAAGTAAAAAAGAAAGGCATGGATAATTTCTTTTGTGCTCAGCCCCTTTAAATAATGTATTTTGAGTAGAAGAATCAGAAATAACATTGTGAGAATATTAAAAATTGTATCAGTCTCCTTAAAAATAATCCTTGAAAGCGAGTTTTTCCTATTTGATCCGACGGTTTTTAAATTTTTAATCCTTGGAAAGAATTTTGGAGTGCTGTTCTTATAATCGAGCCATTCCTTGCCAAATTTATCTTTTAGATAATTCTCTTCTGCGAGAACTATAAAGGAATATTGAAAGATAAGAAATGCAATTCCTATAAGAAAAGCAATTATATTTGAGAATACTATCAAAAGCCCACCTACAATATGGAAATTTCCAAGATAAAGGGGGTTCCTTACAAATCCATAAGGTCCCTCTCTGTTAAGGGAGTCTGCCCTCAGATAGTTTTCCCTACCTGATGTTCCTTCAGAAGCATAGAGGTGGGTCCATATTCTTAAGATTTCACCAAAAAGAGTTATAATTATTCCGGCAATTGTTAAAAATGGTTCAAGCTGTAGTGAAAATGAAGGATAATATGGCTTTAAAAAAATCAGAACCACTATTATCCATGGGAGCTGGGTAAAACTTCGCCATTTAAAAAGAAAGTTCCCTAATCTTACCTTCCATGTTTCCATTCTATGAATTTTATTTCAGAGGAGTTAAAATTTCAAATTGATATAATCTCATGAAAAGGTTTTTCTTGCCTTAATAAATTCCCAATCTATGTTGGAGCCAGATAAAATCAGAGCAACATTTTGATCTTTGAACTGGTCCTTAAATCTCAGAAGAGTGGCAAGAGGCAATGCTCCCGCACCTTCAACTATTTTATTGTGGTTTTCAAAAATAGTAAAAATCGCATCTTCTATTTCTTTCTCAGAAACAAGGAAAAAATCATCAACATATTTTTTACATATTTCAAAGGTTATTGAACCTTCTTCAATACCTCCAGCAGTCGCATCGGATATGGTCTCTTCTGTTTTCATATTGACTATTTCCCCCTTCCTTATAGACTCCCTCATCACTGGAGAGTTTTCAGGAAGGCATCCAAAAACCCTTATTTTTTTATTAATGGATTTTAAAAAAACAGAAATTCCTGAAATCATCCCACCACCTCCAACAGGGACAATGACAGAATCAATATTTTCTACTTGCTCCCTCAACTCTATCCCTATTGTTCCTTGCCCTGCAATGATTTGAGTGTCATTGTAAGGAGAGATGTATGTGAACCCTTCTTTTTCAGCTTTTCCTTTTGCAAAATATTCAGCCTCAACGCAATCTTCGCCAAAAAACTCAATATCTATTTCAAATTCTTTAAGTTTCTTAAGTTTAAAATCTGATATATTTTTTGGAACAACAACTCTGCAATTTAAGCCAAGCCTCTTAGCAGAATATCCAACAGCAAGACCATGATTACCTGTTGAAGCAGTTATTACACTCTTCCTTCTTTCAGGAAGGGATAGCAATTTGTTGAAGGCACCTCTTGCCTTAAAGGAACCTGTGATTTGCTCACTCTCAAGTTTCATAAAAACATTGCAACCAGAAAGCTCACTCAAGGGGCGAGAGAGGAGAACAGGAGTTTTTCTTATGAAATTCTTTATCCTTTTTTCAGCCTTCAAAATCTCATCAAAAATTTTCATTTCTTTATTTCCAGGATTTTTTCCCTTGAATGAAATCCTGATACTATGGAAACTTTTGTTTTGGGAACATTGAAGTAATCAGAAATTATTTCTATTAATTCCTGATTGGCTCTGTTTTCAAAGGGAGGGGACTTAACATAAACTAAAAAAACATTATCTTCCCTTTTTTCAATCTTTGATTCCTTTGAATTTGGCTTAACTTTTACAGATATTCTCAACTTTCAACCTCAGTATGCAGGGCAGTATCTTTTAAAAGGGCAATGATCGCAGACAAAATAGCTGGGGGTTGGCTCAAATCTTTCATTTCTCACTCCATCTTCGACTTTTTTTAGCATATCGAGAGCCTTTTCAAGCTTTATCTCCTCCCTTTTCCCTACCCCTTCAATTCCTGAATCAAGATAGTAGAGGCGAACTTCTTTAACCCTCTTATTGTAAAGTTTTTCAAAGGAATAGGAGTAAAGGGCAAGCTGAAGATTCTCTTTTGCTTCTTTATCAGCAGATTTCTGATCTTTAATTCTCGAAGCTTTGTAGTCAATTATTACGGCTCCATCCTCATCAATGTCAACTCTATCCCATCTTCCCATAAGTCTAACATTATCAATCTTTACTTTAAATTCCTTTTCAACATATGTCGGTATAACTGGAGAGGATTCCTCTTTTTTCCAAAGATTTTCCACCATCCTCTTCCCTTCTTCAAACCTCATCTCCTCATGCCTTCTGTCTAAAAAACCTTCTGGAACCCAGTGATTTTTGTAAATCTCATATAATTTTTCAAGGGAGACTTTCTTCCCACCCATTCTTAATTTTAAGTAATCCCTTATTGTAAAATGAATTGCTCTTCCGAATGTAAGGGCATGATGAGGAGGAGGTGGAATTTTGTCAACATGGAGGAATCTATATTTAAGAGGGCAATCAAGATAGGAATTCACTTGGTCAAAGCTCAAAGGGAGAATTTCAGGAATTTTTCTCCTTTGCACTCCTAGTGGGGGGGCTGGCTTTGAAAAGCTTATAACAGCCATGGGACTCGATTTCTTTTCCGGGAGTTCTTCCTTTGGCAAATTCAAAGCCTCAATTACAAATTTGGACAATCTTTTTTGCTTATCGTTGTAATTCCTTGCAGAACATAAATATAACTCATCCTTCGCCCTTGTCATGCCAACAAAGAAAAGTCTTCTTTCCTCCTCATATTTATCAACTGGCTCAGGAATCTTCTCCTTTAGAATTTCATCGGGAACAGGGAGAAACTCGCTCCTCTCTCTGCATGGAAATCTATCCATTGCAAGAGAAACCATAAAAACGATTGAAAATTCAAGCCCTTTTGCCTTGTGGACAGTCATCACATTTACTGAATCC
>JBBIMS010000069.1:0-1897 GCA_037444285.1 Candidatus Aminicenantota bacterium
GTTGCAAAGATAGATTCAGAAGGAAATTCTCTCGTTTATTCTACTTATCTTGGAGGGAGCGGAAATGACTATGGTTATGGAATAGCCAGAGATGGAAGTGGTAATGCCTATGTCACAGGCCTTACCTATTCAACGGATTTTCCCAAAAAAAATCCAATTTATGGTTATTCAGGCTACGGTGACATCTTTTTAACCAAAATAGCTCCTGATGGTAATATTATCTACTCAACCTATTTTGGAGGAACTAACAATGATTATGCTATTGGAATAGCTGTAGATCCTTCAGAAAATGTTTACTTAACAGGAGCAACATACTCCACTGATTTTCCTTTAAAAAACCCTGTGAAGGGAAGGGGAGGACTCTGGGATTCCTTTCTTGTTAAGATAAATTCAGAAGGAAAACAGGTAATTCTTTCTTCCTTTATTGGAGGCTCTGACAATGATTATGGAACCGGGATTGCAGTTGATCCCCTGGAAAATGTTTACATAACAGGATACACCTCCTCGCCAGACTTTCCAACTCAGAATCCTCTACAGGAAAGTATTGCGGGGAATTACGATACCTTTGTTACGAAGATATCCACATCGGAAAACAGCATTCTTTTTTCAACATTCATTGGAGGAGGAAGTGAAGATTTTGGTCGAGGAATAGCTATTGATCCAAATGGTAATATTTACATAGCAGGAGAGACCTACTCCACAAATTTTCCAACCCATGATCCAATACAGAAAAGTAATGCGGGTTACTGGGATGCTTTTGTTGTTAAAATAAATTTAGATGCCAATGTCTTTGTCTACTCTACTTATCTTGGAGGTAGCGGTAATGACTATGCCCACGGGATAGCTGTAGACTCCCTTGGCAATGCCTATATAACTGGTTACACCTCTTCCTCCAATTTTCCTACAGCGGTTCCAATATACGGATATTCCAGTGGCTACGATTCCTTTGTTTCAAAGATTGAAGCAGGTCTAATAAAATATATCCTTACTGTTAGCAAAACAGGGACAGGAACAGGAATTGTTACAAGTGATGATGGCAGTATCCAATGCGGTGATCATTGTTCAGGAGAATACAATGCAGGCACTTCTGTAATCCTCACTGCCATGCCTGATGAAGATTCATCCTTTACAGGATGGAGTGGAGATTGTCAGGGAACAGAGCAGAAAATAGAGGTAAAAATGGATTCAAATAAAAACTGCATTGCAAACTTTGAAAAAGGTTCCCTTCCAGACCTTGTAGGAGAATGGGCCAATGGAAAATTATTTCGCAAATTCTCAGGGATAAAAGTCTTTGATGCTATTTTGAGAGTTAAAAACATTGGAACTGCTGAATGCTCTTCCGAATTCAAGATATCCTTTTATCTATCCAATAATGGAACAAACCTTGACACTCTTTTAAAAACTTCCACAATCTCTTCAAAAATAGGTTCGAATGAATACAAAGACTCTATATTTTCGTATTATTTCCCTCCCTATCTATCCCTCTCAGGCAAATATATTATTGCAGTTATAGACTCCGATAATACAGTAAAAGAAAGGGACAAAACCAACAATCAAGTTTCCTACGGACCATTAGAATAAAATAGGAGTTTTCCTTTGACTTTAAAAAATGGACTATTAGAAAAGGTAGGAGGTTTCTATGAAATTTAAAACTTTTATCATTTTAACCCTTCTTTTCCCTCTTCTGCTCATGGCTGAAGAGAAAAAAATTGCCCTCTCTCTTAAGGGTGGCTTTTACACACCTTCTTCATCCACCTATAACAATGATGTCCTCCCCCCTGTAAACAATTCATTGACAGAATTTAATGCATGGCTCAGTTCTGCAGGACTTAAATCAAATCTGGATGAACTCGATGAGATAAAGGGGGGAATTGTCTTTGGGGGAGAGGTAGAATTC
>JBBIMS010000069.1:1907-7901 GCA_037444285.1 Candidatus Aminicenantota bacterium
TGAGCAGACAATTTTCCTTCTCCTTTGGAGCTGAGTACTGGAAGCAGACACCAAAAGCATCTGTAGAAGCAAGCGGTACTGTGGGTGGAGATTCCTATGACATTTCTGATAAATATCAAATAAATTTTTCCCTGATCCCAATATTTACAACCCTTAGGGTAAGCCTTCCTTCAGATATGTTCCGTGCCTACATAGGAGCTGGTATTGGTTATTACATGGGAAAAATTGTCCTTAAGGAAGAATGGGACTGGAAGGAAAATGGGGTTTCCTTTGAGAAAGGTTCCCATGAGTTAGAATCAAGTGGTAAAGCAATAATCCCTCACTTAAATGGAGGATTTGATTTTGATATTACAAAGAACATCTCCATCTCTGCTGATCTAAGATATCCCTTGGGAAAAATAAAATCTTTCAGGGTAGAAAATGATACTTCTGATCCAACAAATGTAGGTGAAAACCTTAAATATGAGGATGTAAACGGAGAGGAGAAGGATTTCAAGTGGGAATTGAGCGGTTTCAACTTTGGAGTGAATTTAAAATTTAAGTTTTAACCCTATTTGAACTTCCACTTCCAGACAAAGGAAGAGAAGGAATTTGTCGAGCCGATTATTTCAGGTTTCTCATTGATATTCAATTTTCTTGAAGCACCCATTATGTAGTGAGGAGTAAAGAGAGGAAGAATTGGTAATTCATCCCAGAGAATTTTCTGGACCTCCTTGTAAATAGAAAGCCTTTTTTCATTATCGAGCACCTCCTTTCCCTTTATGAGAAGGGAGTCCACATAAGGATTTGAAAATTTTGCATAGTTTAGAACCCCTTTAGAACCAAAAAGGTCCCAAACATTAGGGTCAAGGTCCATCAAATATCCTGATATTGCAAGATCAAAATTTCCATTTTTAAGGGCTGAGCGAAAGGACAAATATTCCAGAAGTCTAATTTCTATCTCAACACCAATTCTTTCAAGTTCATCCTTTATAATTTCCGCACAATACCTCCTGAGTATACTTTCTCCATTGGTGACAAGAACAAATTTAAGATTTCTTCCATCTCTCTCAAAAAAACCTTTTTTCCCAATACTCCAGCCAAGCCCTATAATTATTTTCTTTGAAATCTCAGGATTAAATTTGTATGCAGGGCAATCAGCCATCCATGGTTTTATGATTATATGGGAGTTTACAACCTCTCCAGCACCAGAGAGCAAATTTCTCACAATTTTCTCCCTTGGAATTGAATGGGCTATAGCCTTTCTCATTTCTTTATTCAACAGAGAATTCCTTAGATTAAAGGCAAGATATGTGTAAGAATTTTTTCTGTAGGAGATAATTTTAACCTTTGAATTGAATTTTCTGTCTTTGATGAGGCTTCTGTAGACTTCATGCTCAATCTCTCCAAGATGGATTTCCTCCTTTAAAAGTTTTAAAGGGTTCATTAAAGGATCAGGGTTTACAACCAGTTTGTAAAATTTTATTTCTGGCAAGCCTTTAAAGTATCTTTCAAATCTTTGCAAGATCAAATACTGGTTGTATTTTATTTCTTTAAATCTATATGGACCTGTTCCAGGAAGAGCTGAATCAGGTTTTCTGCAAGTATCTTTCATGTGGGATGGAAGTATTTTAAAGGTTAAATAAAGAAGATAAGGAGCGAACTTCTTTGAAAAGATTATCCTTGCTTTTTTAGAATCTATTTTTACAACTTGTTTTATGAATTCTATATCAGATACATATGGATACTCAAAGGAGGGGTCTTTCATTAGATTGATTGTAAAGATAACATCATCGGTAGATAAATTTTTTCCGTCATGCCATAATACTTGATCCTTTAACTTTATAAAGATTGAATTCCTCTCTTCCTTCCATTCTTCAACGAGATCAGGAATAACATTTCCATTCTTATCTAGGGTGAAAAGGCCGCTGAACACTTTATCTGCGATTGAAATACTCACTTCATCAGTGGCGAGAAGAGGATTTAAGGTCACTGGAAAGGAGCGAAATGATTCAATTATGGTCTCCTGAGGAAAAAGAATTTTAATTAGTGATAAGAGGAAGAGAGAAAATAAACTAAGCCTTTTCCAGAATAATCCATTCTTCCATGTCCGAAATATAAAAAATTCTGTAAATCTTTTCATCATCCCCCCTTACCTCAAAAAATCTATCTACTGAACCTTCAGGCTCAGTTGAACCCATATATCCTGAAGAAATTATCTCCTTTACCATTATCTCCTTTCCCATATATTGAAATTTCCTCGGAATCTCCTCACCTTTATAGCCCTCGTAAAAATCTACTTTCTTCACCGTGTTATTTATTATTCCATATATTCACAATTTTTACAAACGAATCAAAACTGGCTATCCTCCTCAAAAGTTATTTACCTCATTCAAATAATCTATATCATTAAAGTGCAATGAATTAGTAAGAGATTTTCCAGTAGAATTTCCAATAATGCAACAAGTCAACTTTCAAGTAGAAAATTAGCATTGCAATACATTTTCTTGACTTAGGAGCTTTTTATTGGTATAAAATAATTAAATGTTGGAGAGAAGAGCTGAGACAATATTGAAATTGATTGTGGAGTCATATCTCAGGGAAGGAACCCCTATTTCATCTCAATTCATAGCTCGAGAACTTGGCTATACATTAAGCCCTGCAACAATAAGAAACATAATGGCAAAACTTGAAAGGGATGATTTTCTTTTTCAGCCTCATGTAGCATCAGGAAGAATCCCAACGGATAAAGGGCTAAAATTTTACGCAGAGTCAGTACTTGAAGAAATGAAAAGTCCCCATGATATTGGAGACATACTCATTGATAATACACCCTCTGAAATCGACACTTTACTTGAGAGAACTTCCAAATTCCTTTCCAATAGTTCAGATTGCATGAGTTTTATTGTGGTTCCACCCATTGAGTTCATAACATTCAACTACATAAATTTTGAAAAAATCTCCAATGAAGCTATACTTCTAACTCTTCTAAGCCCTTCTAATTTAATAATTACTAAAGTCCTGAAAAACACTGAGGACTTCACCCAGGAAGAACTTATGAAACTTTCCTCTTACCTTCAGGAAAAATTTTCAGGACAAAATCTCAATTCAGTAAAGAATATTTTGATTAGAGAAATAAACACTGAAAAGAGAAATCTCGCAAATCTCCTTAAAAAATTAATTAATTTCTTCTATAAAATGGAAGAGGAAGAAAGAGAGAAGATTGATGTCCATATAGAGGGGCATGAAAATCTTTTAGGTAAAACAGAATTTCCTGACATGGAAGCTTTTAAAAATCTTTTGAAAAGTCTTGAGGAAAAATCTAATCTGCTAAAGCTCCTTCAGCAGGTAACAACTTCAGGAACAAAGGTTATTTTTAGCTCTGAAATTGACTTTTCCCCTTTACCATCCTGCTCCTTTGTAATTTCAGGTTTAAAAACGGGAGAAAGCATAAGTGGCTCAGTAGGAATTATTGGCTCTCGAAGAATGCTCTATAAAATTACAATTCCCCTTGTTGAAGGAACTGCGAAATTTCTTTCCCAGATTTTCTCTTAAGGATATGGAGGTTTAAATGAATGAAGAAAGGGATGAAAAGCCTGAAGAAATGAAAGAGGAGCAAGGTGAAATAAAGTTGGAAGAGGAAGGAGAAGAGGAAAGTATAGAATCATTAAAAAACAGTCTTGAAGAGCTAAAAAAGGAGAAGGAAGAACTTTATAAAAAATTCCTGCGAGCAATGGCTGATATGGACAATTTAAGGAAAAGAACAGAAAAGGAAAAAAAGGAATTTTACAATGTGGTTTTATCTGAGATTCTTCTTTCAATGCTTCCAATAATGGACGATTTCGAAAGAGCCCTTTCTAATCAAGCTGAACAGAACGAGGCTTTTAGAAAAGGTATTGAGCTAATATATAAAAATTTTAAAGATACCCTTTTCAAATTTGGATTAAAACCTATTGAAGCAGTTGGAACAGAATTCAATCCCTTTTATCATGAGGCTATTTTTAAAATTGATTCTGAAGAGGTGGACAGACCCATTGTAATTGAAGAGTTCCAGAAAGGTTATCTTTTAAACGATAGACTCTTAAGGCCATCCCTTGTCAGAGTAGCAGTGCCAGTTGAGAAGGAACAAAAAGAAGAGAAGGAGAAAGAAGATGGAAAAAATAGTGGGGATTGATTTAGGAACAACAAACTCCTGCATATCATTTATTGAAAGCGGGGAGGTGAATGTAATTCCTAATTTCGATGGTTCAAGAACAACTCCCTCTGTGGTTGCCTTCACTCCTTCTGGAGAAAGGTTAATAGGAATCTCTGCTAAAAGGCAGGCAATCATAAATGCTGAAAACACTGTATTCTCCGTGAAAAGATTGATGGGAAGAAAACTGAATTCTCCTGAGGTTCAGGAATTTCAGAGGAGAATTAGCTATAAGCTTACTGAATCTTCTAATGGTGATGTGAGAATACTTGTTGGAGAAAAGGTTTTTTCACCTCAGGAGATATCTGCAATGATTCTTTCTTATTTAAAGGATGTAGCTGAAGCCTATATTGGAGAGGAAGTTAAAAAAGCTGTCATTACAGTTCCTGCAAATTTTGATGATGCCCAGAGGCAGGCGACCAAGGATGCAGGAACAATAGCAGGACTTGAAGTTGTCAGGATTATAAACGAGCCTACAGCAGCTGCCCTTGCCTATGGTTTTCACAAAAAGAAGGAAGGACTTATTGCTGTGTTTGATCTTGGAGGAGGAACATTTGATATCTCAATTCTTGAAATTAGAAAGGGGGTTTTCCATGTCTTATCCACTGCAGGGGACTCATTCCTTGGAGGAGATGATATAGATGAAATCTTGATTGACAAGATTTGCGATGAATTCCAAAATGAATACGCTGTAAATCTCAGAGAAGGAAGGGAGGCTCTCCAGAGGTTAAAGGAAGCATGCGAAAGGGCAAAAATTGAGCTTTCCTATAATAGCTCTGCTGAAATAAGCCTCCCATTCATTGCAGAGATAGATTCAAAACCTATCCATCTTTCAAGGGTTATTACAAGGGAAGAGCTTGAAAATTCTGTTTCAGAGCTTCTCAAAAGAATTCCTCCCCTTTTAGACAGGGCAATTTCAGATGCAAAGATTTCAAAGTTAGACATAGATGAAGTTATTCTTGTAGGCGGGCAAACAAGAATGCCCAAAATAATAAATCTGGTTAGAGAATATTTTGGTAAGGAGCCCAATATTTCAATTAATCCTGATGAGGTTGTCTCCATTGGTGCTTCTGTTCAGGGAAGTATTCTGAGTGGAGAAGTATATGACATTGTTTTGCTGGATGTGACCCCCCTATCCCTTGGAGTAGAAACAAAGGGAGACCAGTTTGTAAAAATCATTGAGAGAAACACTACAATCCCTGTTAGAAAGACAATGACATTCACAACAGTTGAGGACAATCAGACAACTGTTAAAGTTCATGTGCTCCAGGGAGAAAGAGAAATAGCATCTGCCAACCGCTCCCTCGGGTATTTTTATCTGACAGATATTTTTCCAGCTCCAAAAGGGATACCTCAAATTGATGTTACCTTTGAAATTGATTCCAATGGTATAGTAAAGGTATCTGCAGTTGATAAAGCAACAGGTCAGGCTCAGCAGATGGTTGTGGAACCATCCTCAGGACTTACCCCTCAGGAGATAGAAAGAATGATTGAAGAAGCTGAAAAATACAGGGAGGAGGACAGAAAGAAGATGGAAATGAGAAGGCTCCGGGATGATCTCGACGCAATAATATGGGGAATAAAGGACTCTTTAAATAAAGCATCCTATATGCTCAGGGATCTAAATATTGAGGAACTCTGGCTGATAATTTCCAAGGCTGAAAACGCAATAAACAAAAATGATGTCAGTGAGATGAAAAAATTTCAAGCTGATCTAAATGAGGTAAGAGAGAAATTGGCAAAAATTATCTCAGGTAAAATTTAAAAATGAAAAAAAAGGACTATTACCAGATCTTAGGCGTTCCAAGGAATGCAACTCAGGA
>JBBIMS010000070.1:0-7858 GCA_037444285.1 Candidatus Aminicenantota bacterium
ACTGCAAAATTCAGCAAGATAGCCCCAGAATTGTTCTCCCTCATTTTATGGCATTTAAAACATAGCTGATTGTTTTTTAAGGGAATAATAGAAAGATACCTCTTGTTACCCTCTTTTTTTCTTAAAGAGATCCTTTCCATTTTGTTATTTTTTACTGCTTGAAGAATTATTGAATCTTGAACTTGAGATTGGAAATCTCTTGGCTCTGAAGATGAGACAACCATACCAGACGAATTTATTATATGTATTTTCTCCAATTTTATTTTTTGACTGAGCTCCCCTTTCAGTCTCGAAAGATCTCTTTCCATGCCATGGAGGCTAATATAATCAATAATTATTTTTTTTAAATATTCTTCTTCCATTTCCAGAAAGCTTTCTATTGTGGACTCTCTCAATTTTTTTGTAGAAATATAGTTGGACAAGACTACAAGCATCATCAAAAAATATATTAAAAAGGGGGTGTAAAGGAGGAATTTAGTGGAAGAAAAATTAATCTTCCCTTTTTTCACAATTTAAATTTAGATTAAAATTATTTTTAAGTCAAACCCTATCTCAATAAAGAGGCAGGAACAAAAAGATTCAGGGACTAAGAATTAGATTTTCACTTACTTCTTATTAAATCGAATTTTTTGGATTAAAATATAAAAGGGATCTTTCTATGGAGCTATACAGGCTTGTGAAATTCTCGGAGGAGCTGGGGTCAGTATCTTCCATAATTGAGAAGGTTCAAAGGATAAAAGATCTTCTGAAGGATTGTAAGAAGGAGGAGATTCCCATTGTAGCCAGTATAATAAGTGGAGAGAAGATCAGCTCTATTTTTATAGGTTATTCTATGATTTCAGAAGCTCTTGAGAATTCTTCGGAGGAAGGAGATGGGATTGGGGTGGCTGAGGTTTTTGAGTTTATGGAA
This sequence comes from Candidatus Aminicenantota bacterium, assembly GCA_037444285.1. GTDB lineage: Bacteria > Acidobacteriota > Aminicenantia > JBFLYD01 > JBBIMS01 > JBBIMS01. The sequence continues at coordinate 911 of JBBIMS010000070.1, forward strand.
ATAGCCAGAAAATTTAAAGGAGAGGGGAGCAGGGAGGAAAGATACCTTGAACTTTTAAGGCTTTTCGCCCGCTGTAAAAGGGAGGAAAGAATTTTTCTTGCAAAATATTTCCTTGGCGATTTAAAACATGGAGCTTCAAAGGGGATTGTTCTAAAAGCCCTTTCATCCCTTTTTGAAAAGGAGGAAGAGAAAGTAAAGACAGATTATGCAAAAGCAGGAAGCATATTTGAGCTTTCAAGGAGAATGATTGAAGGTGTTGAGCTTGAAGAAACTCTCCTTTATTTTTCCCCGATTTATCCTATGCTTGCTTATCAGGAGGAGAGCATTGAATGTGCAGTTAAAAGAACAGGATTTCCTGTTATATGTGATTTTAAAATAGATGGGGTAAGGATAATTGTTCACAAAAAAGGTGATGAGGTGAGAATTTATTCAAGAAAGTTAAGGGATTTGAGCGATGATTTAAAAGGGCTTGCCTCTGAGATAAAAAAATTCACCTTTGATGATTTCATAATAGACGGAGAACTCATTGTTGAGAGCGAATCGGGTAAACCTCTCCCCTTTCAGGATATAATAAGTATGATATCAAGGGGGGCAAATCTGTTCTCAATATGGAAGGTAAAGCCATTCTTTTTTGATATTCTTAAGCTGGGAGAGGAGGATGTCTGGAAAAGATCTGCAATGGAAAGAAGAGAGATTCTTCAGAAAACTTTACCCTCTGATTATATTGTTCCATGGATTAAAGCTGAAAAAGAAAGGGATATTTTCGATTGGATGGAAGAAAGCATAAAGAAAGGGCATGAGGGACTTGTTCTAAAAAAATTCTATTCTCCCTATTATCCAGGAAAGAGGACATGGGACTGGATCAAACTCAAGAAATTTTTCACCCTTGACCTGGTAATAATTGGTGCTGAATGGGGGCACGGAAGGAGGAAAGGTTGGCTTTCCGACTATCATCTCGGAATAAGGAAGGGGGACAAATTTTTGATGGTGGGAAAAACTTTCAAGGGATTGACAGATGAGGAATTTAAGGAGATGACATCAGCTCTTTTAAATTTAAAGAGGGAAGACACAGGATGGGGAGTGATTGTTGAGCCAAAGATTGTTGTTGAGGTTGCCTTTGATGAGATTCAGAAGAGCAGTCGTTATGATTCAGGCTTTTCATTGAGGTTCGCAAGAATTAAAAGGATAAGATGGGAGAAATATCCTGAGGAAAGTGACACCTATTCAAGCCTTTTAAATATTTTTGAAATTTTTCGAAGAAGAAAAGGATAAAATAGTTGAATATTTTTTAGCAAAATGCCATCTTGACAACAAATCCTTTTGAGAAGATAAATGAATATATGGAGCTCTTTCAAGAAATTTCGTTTGATAGGGATGAAATACTTTCTAAAAAATTAAGAATATCAGGGCTTGCAACTACCTCAAAAGGGGCTTTCTTAGCCTATATTGCCGAAAAAATAGAATCTGGGATTCTTGTTATTACTCCCCTAAAATCATCCCTTGAAAAATTAAAAAGAAGCATGGAATTTTTTTTCAAATTTAATAGGAGCAATAGAAAAATTTTTCTTCTACCAGAGCCTTTTTATGACCCGTTTACTACTGATTCCATTTACCGAGAAAATATAATAAAAAGGATTGAATTTTACAAAAAATTTATTGAAGAGAGGAATCCTGTCGTAGTTGCAACTCCAAAGTCATTGCTAAAGCCATTAATTTCAAAAGAAATTGTCAATGATCTTTTCATGAGCATAAGACTTGACACTGAGATGGAAAGGGATGAACTGATAAAAAAATTGATACTTTTTGGATATAAGAATGTTGATTATGTAAGCTTTAAAGGAGAGATGGCTGTAAGGGGTGGGATAATTGATTATTATTCTCCAGCAGAAGATTATCCTGTAAGGATTGAAATGATAGATGAAAGAATTGAGTCCCTGAGATATTTTGACCCATCCACTCAGAGATCAATTAGACAGATAGAGGAAGCTCAAATTTTATCCCTTATTGAGTATCCTCCATCCCCAAAATTCATTGAGGATTGGTTGAAAAAGGTAAAAAATCGCTTTAAGGATAATCCTGATTACCAGGAGATGGAGGAATCTTTGAAAAAAGGTATCCCCTTTGAAGAGATGAATTTCCTCTCTCTTCTGGCTTCTGAATATTTCGTTCCCTTTGATGAATTCTTTAGAGATTTTCTATTAATATTTGATGAAAACGAAAAAGTTAAAGAAGAAATTGAAGAGATAGAAAAGGAGTGGAGTGAGATTTACCAGAGGGAATCCAAGAAGGGGAAGAGCATTGTAACACTGGAAATTTTCTCCTTTGATAGATTAAAGAGTATCAGTGAGGAAGGGATAAGTTTGAGGGAATTTGTGACAGATAAACCCTCAATTTTCATTGATGTGAGAAGGAATGTTTCTTATGTTTCAAGAATCTTTCAGTTCTTTGAAGATTTAAAAAATGAGCTTAAAAGGGGAGCGACAGTATTTTTAGTCCTGTCCTCAGATTATTTAATCAAAAAAATTTCACAGGAGCTGGAGGAGCAGAGAATATCTTATTTTTTGATTTCTGATGCCTCTCAGGTCAGGAAGAGAGCTGTGAACATTTTAAAAGGTGACCTTGATGATGGATTCTTTCTTCCCTCAAAAAATCTCTTCTTTTATACTGAGAAGGAAATAGTAGGTGAAAGGAGAAAGATTGAAAGAGCTCGGGTTTATCAACCCTTCACATCCACCTTCAGGGACTTAAAGGATGGAGATTACATTGTTCACGATATCCACGGAATTGGGATATTCAGGGGCTTAAAAAAATTGGAGGTCCAGGATCAGATTCTCGAGCTTTTAGAGATTGAATATAGAGATGGGGACAGGCTCTATATAACTCCAGAAAGGATGGATGAAATTCACAAATATTCAGGGGGTGGGCAACCAAATCTTGATAAGCTCGGGGGTATAACATGGGAAAAAACGAAGAAAAAGATAAAGAAAGCCCTTAGGGAGATGGCTATGGAACTTCTCAACCTTTATGCTCTCAGGAAGAGTATAAAGGGATATGCCTTCTCTCCTGATACAGAATGGCAAAAGGAGTTTGAAGAGTCCTTCCCTTTTGAGGAGACAGAGGATCAAAGAAAGGCGACAGAAGAAGTGAAAAGGGATATGGAGTCGGAATCTCCTATGGATAGGCTCCTATGTGGAGATGTCGGTTATGGAAAGACCGAAGTTGCCATGAGGGCTTCATTCAAAGCTGTAATGGATGGGAAACAGGTGGCTGTTCTTTGTCCTACTACAATTCTTGCAATCCAGCATCTAAACACATTCAGGAATAGATTTTCAGGATACCCTGTCAGAATTGAAGGTCTGACGAGACTTACACCAAAAAAGGAAGCAAAAAAGATAATTGATGATTTGAAAAGGGGCTTGATAGATATAATTATTGGAACCCACAGATTACTCTCCTCTGATTTAGGATTCAGGGATTTGGGACTCCTTATAATTGATGAGGAGCAGAGATTTGGTGTTGCTCAAAAGGAAAAACTGAAAAAGCTAAAAACATCTGTTGATGTTCTAACAATGACTGCAACCCCAATACCGAGAACCCTTTACATGTCCCTTTCTGGAATAAGGGATCTAAGCATTATAAAGACACCACCAAAGGACAGACTTGCAGTTCAATGTTTTGTTGCACAATTTTCCAAGGATTTGATAAGGGATGCAATAAGGAGAGAGCTGGAAAGAGAGGGACAGGTCTTTTTTGTCCACAATAGAATAGAGAATATATACAGGGTTGCAGATTTTGTAAAAAGGATTGTTCCAGAGGCAAGGGTTGATGTAATTCATGGAAGAATGAAGGGAGAGGATATGGAAGGGAAGATGATAAAATTTATGAATAAGGAGTTCGATGTTCTTGTAACAACAACAATAATTGAAAATGGTATCGATATGCCCCTTGTAAATACATTGATAGTTAACAGAGCTGATACCTTTGGGCTTGCCCAGCTTTATCAGTTGAAAGGAAGAGTGGGAAGGTCAAACCGACAGGCTTTTGCCTATTTCCTGATCCCCCCTGAAACCTCCCTATCTGATACCGCATTGAAGAGGCTTAAAGCATTGAGAGAATTTGCAGATCTGGGCTCATCCTTTAGGCTTGCAGCTATGGACCTTGAAATAAGGGGAGCTGGAAATCTTCTTGGACCTCAGCAACATGGACACATTCAGGCTGTTGGTTTTGACTATTACATAAAGCTCCTTGAGGAGACAGTGAAGGAGCTGAAAGGAGAGTATGTTGAGGAAAGACCTATAGAAATTCAGCTCGGTTTTGATATTGTTATTCCTGAGAGTTATATATCTGATTTTAGTGAAAGGCTATCCTTTTATAAAAGAATATCTTCAATAAATGACCTGAGAGAGATAGAAACTATAGAATCAGATGCAAAGGATAGATTTGGAGCTCCACCAAGACAATTTCAGAATATTCTCCAGTATGGGAAGATAAAGTTTCTTGCTAAGAGCAAAAGTATAGTTTTTATAAAAAGAGAGGATTCACAATTGACAATAACCTTTGGAGAAAACCCTCCTGTGAAGCCAGAAAATATAGTTTCCCTTTTTAAAAGATACAAAGGGAATCTGAGGGGTAACTCCCTTTTCTTCTCCCTGCAGAATAAGGATGAGAGCTCAATTCTTCAGGAAATCGTGGATTTATTGAATGCCATCTAACATTCCTATATAATCTTTCTATGAAAAGGATTTTCATTCCAATCTTAATTTTTTTAATATCTCTCCATTGTTCTAAACCAGAACCCCAAAAGAAAATAGAAGATAAGGTCATTTTTGAAATAGAAAATGAGATTTTCAGACAATCGGATTTTAAAGCTTATATTGACATGATGAAATATGAACCCAGCGAGCAAAAACCTCTGATTTTGAGCAGGATTTTTGATAGATTCTTTGAGACTGCAATTGTTTTTGAGTATGCGAAGTCCAAAGGGTTCAAAATTTCAGAAGAAGATTTAAAGGAAATCGAAGGGGAAAAGAATGAAAAAATCAGAAGAATTAAGGAGATGGATAAACTTTATGAGATTTTTTTGTTGGAAATGACAAAAAGTAATGTTTCCATATCAAAGGAAGATATTGAAGAGTACTATAAAACCCATGAAGATGAGTTTAAAAGAGGTGAGAGTGTAAGGGTTTATCAGATCCTAGTTCCTTCTGAATCAGAAGCCCTTGAAATCCTCTCTTTGCTAAAAAAATCACCCCCCCAGCAATTTGAAAAAATTGCTAAAGAAAGATCCATAAGCCCTGAAGGAGCAAGGGGAGGGGATATGGGATATTTTCAGAGAGGTGAGCTACCTGTGGAGATAGAGGATGTTGTTTTCTCATTAAAGGTAGGGGAGTTAAGCCCTGTTGTTAAATCTTCTTTCGGTTATCACATATTTAAAGTAGTTGAAAAGAAGGGAGCAAGACTTCTTTCCCTTAAAGAGGTTGAAAGGAGCATTGCTGAAAATCTTCTTTATCAAAAGAGGGATTTACTTGAGAGGGAATTGGTAAATGAGGCAAAGAATAATCTGAAATGGAAGATTTATTTTGAGAATCTTTCCTTTAGTTACATAAAAGGAGAGCAGAATGAATAAAAAAATTTTTATTTTTCTCTTTTCAATTGCCCTTAGCCTTTTTGGCTCTGAGGTTGTGGAAAGAATAGTTGCTATTGTAAATGAGGATATAATAACTCTATCGGATGTTAAAAAAGTTGATTTAAACCTGAGGATTGCCCTTTCAGCCAGATATCAAGGTAAGGAGCTTGAGGAAAAGCTTGAATCTGCAAGGAAGACTCTCCTCGAAGATTTGATTGAGAGAAAACTACTCCTTGCAAAAGCCAAGGAAGATGGTATGGATGTTGAGAGTGAAGCGAAAATGGTCATAGAGAATATATTGAAAGAGAACAATCTGTCATCCGAGAAAGATCTTGAGGAGATAATGAAAAATGAAGGAATAAATTATGCAGCCTGGAAGGAGGAGCTAAAGAATAATCTACTCCAGCAGAAGGTTATAAGAAAATATGTTGATTCAAATATATCAGTTGATAATGCTGAAATGCTCGACTATTACAGAAAAAATCCTGAGGAGTTTACAGAGCCTGAGGAAGTGAAGATTAAAGGGATATTTCTTGAAGATAAGGAAGGGGTTGAGGAAAAAATGAAGAGAGTAGAGGAAGAGCTTAAAACCAAGAGCTTTGAAGAGGTTGCCTCTATTTATTCTGAGGGTCCTGAAAAGGAAAAAAATGGAGATTTGGGGTCTTTTAAGAAGGGGGAGATGGATAAAAATCTTGAAAAGCATGTTTTTTCAATGAAAGCAGGCGAGATAACCCCATGGATTAAAACCTCAAAGGGTTATTATCTTTTAAAACTTGAGGAGAAAAAGGAGGCAAAACTTAAAAGTTTTGATGAGGCAAGGGATGAGATTTTTGATAAGATAATTGAGAAAAAAAGGGAACCTCTCCTTAAAAAATTCTTTGAGGATTTGAAGGCAAAGAGTTATATAAAGATTTTAATCCCTGATCCTTTTGCACTTTTAGAGGTTTCTAACAATTCATAATTTTTCATAAAGCATTTTGGGAGGCTTCAGCATTTATAAGATTCGATTATTCTTTCAACAAATTCAAATACCTCCTCCTTTTTTATCCATTCCCTCTCCCGATAGGTTGAGAGTATATAGACCCTTTCTCCTCCTGGAGCCCAGATTTCTGGATCTGTCTCTTTGAAAATTACAATTGTAGGAATTCCGAGCAAGGCAGAGAGGTGGGACACTCCTGAATCATTTCCTATGTAAACAATTCCCTTTAAAAGCTCCCTTATCAATTCTCTTAGAGAAGGATTTATTTTGACATCAATTCCTTTTAATTCATTAAAAACTGAGAATTCTTTCCTCATTTCAGTCTCACCAAGAATTACTTTTA
>JBBIMS010000071.1:0-7841 GCA_037444285.1 Candidatus Aminicenantota bacterium
TGAGATTTTCCCTGTCTCTTATATCTCCTATAACAATTTCAACATCCTTTGGCAATTGAGATTTTTTATTTTCATCCCTTACAAGAGCTTTAACATTAAAGCCTTTCTGGAGAAGTAATTCCATAAGATTTTTTCCTAAGAAGCCTGTTCCTCCTGTTAAAAGAACCTTCATATCCTTTCCCTCCAAAAATTAATAATATCCTGCAAGGTTTTTTCTATTGGAATAACTGGCTTCCAGCCAAGTTTTTCCAGTTTTGAGTAATCTCCATAGATATCATGGACATCTGCCTTTCTAAACCTCTTTTCGTCTTTTGTTATTTCTATTTTTTCTTTTGAAAATTTGAGAAGAATTTGAAGGATTTCCTCAATTGAATAGCTTTTTCCTGAACAGATGTTATAGGGTGAACCCCTTTCTCCCTTCTCAATTATTATTCTGAAAGCCTTAACAACATCCCTCACATCAGTGAAATCCCTTTTAACGGATAAGTTTCCAACCCTGATTTCAGGTTTTGTTTTCCCTTTTTCAATCATTGCAATTTGATATGCAAAATCTGAGCAAACAAATTTTGGACTCTGTCCTGGTCCTGTGTAATTGAAGGGCCTGACAATAAAAATTTCCATTCCAAGGGAGTTGTAGAGAGAGGAAAGAATTTCTCCCAGGAGTTTTGAGAAGGCATAGGGATTCAAAGGATTTGTTGGTTGCTCTTCCTTAACAGGGAGATCTTCCTTTTCGACATAGCCATAAACCTCAGCAGAGCTTACGAAAAGGATTCTTGGATGCTCCGGGAGATTATAGGCACTTTCAAATATGTTAAGGGTTGATATAAAATTTGTAGAAATTGTCTTTTTAACATTCTTCCAGGATTCTCCAACATGGGATAGGGCTGCAAGATGAAATATCCATTCAGGTTCTATTCTTTTCAAAATCTTACTGAGTTTTCTTCCGTTTCTTAAATCGAGCCAGAAAATTTTCTCTCCTTCAACCTTCTCTGGCCATGAAGTCCCATAGACCTCAAAACCTTCCTTTTCAAGGTAATGGGATAGATGTGTACCTGCAAAACCAGTCAATCCAGTAATAAAAACTTTCTTTTTCACCTCAACTAATTCTCTCTCTCCACCAATCCAAGAGGTCTTTGAGGGTTTTCTCAAAGGGTATTGAAGGTTTCCAGCCTGCTTTATTGGAGAATTTAGTGCTATCTCCAATAAGGAGAAGGACATCAGAAGGTCTCATTCTTTCTGGATCCTGAACAATCTTCACATTTACTCTGGTATATGAGAGGAGGATATCAAGAACCTCCTTTATCTGATAAGCTTTCCCTGAGCTTATATTGTAAACCTCCCCTGGTTCACCCTTTTCAAGGGAAAGCCAGTAGCCGCGAACAATATCCCTGACATCGCTGAAATCCCTTTTTGCAGTTAAATCACCAACATGAATCTCAGGAGGTTGTTTTCCCTTTTCTATCATTGCTATTTGCATTGCAAAGTTAGAGGTCACAAAAACATGGCCCCTCCTTGGACCTGAATGATTAAAAGCTCTTGTTCTAACAGTCTTCAGTTTATAACTCTGGAAATACTGGAAAGCAAGCATATCCTGAGCAACCTTTGAAACTGCATAGGGGCTTAATGGTCTTAAGGGGTTTGTTTCCTTTATTGGGACTTCATTTTCATAAACAAGGCCATACTCCTCGCTCGAACCAGCTATATGAATTAAGGGGTCAAGCTTTAGCTCCCTGATAGCCTCAAAGAGATTTATCTCTCCAATTGCGTTTATGGCAAAGGTTTCAGCAGGAAGTTTCCACGAGGTTGGGACAAAGCTCTGGGCAGCAAGATGAAATATTCGATCAGGTTTTGAGATTTTGAGAGCTTCCCTTAAAGATACATAATCCTTTAAATCTCCTTCAACCAGGTGCAATTTATCTTTTATGTGCATTATGTTATTGAGGGGGCTTCTCCATCGGACAAGTCCCCATACTTCCACATCAGGGAATTCATTCAAAATGAATTCAGCAAGATGGCTTCCTGCAAATCCAGTTATTCCTGTTATGAGAACTCTCATATCTATCCTCCGTTAAAATTATCTTCTTATCCGTAATAGGCTCTGTAGAACTTTTTAAACTCCTCTGACTTCTCTTTTATTTTCTTCCACCATGATATGTTTTCTTTATACCAATTGACTGTAATTTCTAACCCCTTTTCAATACCAATTTTTGGATACCATCCCAGATTTCTTATCTTTGACCAGTCAAGGGAATATCTTCTGTCATGGGCGGGTCTATCTTTGACAAATTTTAAGAGGCTTTCATTTTTTCCAGTAAGCTGGAGAATTTTTTTTGCAATATCAATATTTTTAACCTCCTGTCCCGCACCAATATTATAAACTTCTCCAATTTTTCCATTGTTTAAAACCAAATCAATTGCCCTGCAACAGTCCTCAACAAAGAGCCAATCCCTTACATTCTGCCCATCTCCGTAAAGAGGGAGCTCCTTTTCCTCAAGGGCATTTGTGATGAAAAGAGGAATGAATTTCTCAGGAAACTGATAGGGACCATAATTGTTGCAGGGCCGAACAATTATTACTGGAACAGAGAAGGTTTTAAAGTAAGAATAGGCAAGCCTGTCTGCACCTGCTTTTGATGCCGAGTATGGAGAGGAAGGGTTTAGAGGTGAATTTTCACTAAAGGAACCTTCTTCAATGCTACCATAAACCTCATCAGTTGAAACATGAAGGAAAATTTTAATTTTTGACTTTTTTGCCTCGTCAAGAAGAATATATGTTCCTACAATGTCTGTGTATATGAAATCTTCCGGGTAGAGAATGGAGCGGTCAACATGGGTTTCAGCAGCAAGATGTATTACAACATCTTTACCTTTCAGAAGTTCCCTTACAAGTTCTCTGTCCTTTATATCACCCTTTATAAATTTGTATCTTTCCTCCTTTTCGAGGTCCTTTAGATTTTCAAGATTTCCTGCATAAGTGAGTTTATCAAGGTTTGTAATTTCTATATCTTTGTAATTTTTCATGAGGTAATGAATGAGATTTGAACCTATAAATCCTGCTCCGCCTGTTATCAAAAACCTAACCATCTTTTCTTGCCCAGTTGTATGGAATTTCAGGGGTGTCAGGAGGGAGTCTGAACTCATCAGGCTCTTTGTAGTTGTAAAGCTCTGTGGGAATATTTATAACGAGGGCTTCCTCCTCGGAGATACATTTCCATCCGTGATAAAGACCTGGAGGAATCTGAACAAGCTTTGGATTATGAATTCCAATAAAAAACTCATTTATTTCTCCGTGAGTTGGAGAACCTTCCCTCCCATCATAAATCACAAGTTTTATCATGCCGGAAACACAACAGACATTGTCCCACTGTTTTTTGTGCATGTGCCATCCCTTTACAACGCCAGGATAGGTAGTTGAAAGATAAACCTGTCCGAATTTAATGAAGAGCTCATCATCAGAACGAAGGATTTCCATTAACCTTCCCCTCTCATCAGGTATAACCCTCAAGCTTTTAACCTTTACTCCTTCTATCATTCCAAGCCTATCTCCGAATTTTCACCAAGCATCAGTCTGTAACCCTTTGGTTTTAAAAAATCCCTTCTTATTCTACAATTTCTTCCTATAAGGCTCTTCTCAATCCTTCCATTTATCTGGTCTATCAGTGTTCCTGAAAGGATTATGCTATTTTCAATTTCGACTTTATGAATAAAACAGTTATTTTCAATTGATGTAAATGGACCTATGTAGGAATCGATCAGCTGGCAATTATCACCAATAATTGCTGGACCTCTTATGTATGAATCCTTTATCTTACAATTTTTTCCAATTCTAACCCTTCCCTAAATTTTATTGTTCTCTTCCAAAGGAGACTCTATTGAAGTTTCAATATCTTCGAGGATAAGTCTGTTAGCTTCAAGAATGTCTTCCAGTTTTCCTGTGTCCTTCCACCATCCCTTTACAATGTGGGGAAGAATATTAAAACCCCTGTCCACAAGATATTGAATTGCATCAGTTATTTCGAGCTCATTCCTCCAGGATGGTTTGATATTTTTTACAGCTTCAAAGATGTTTTTGTCAAAGATGTAAACTCCCACAAGGGCTAAATTGCTCGGAGGAACCTTTGGTTTCTCAACAAGCCTTATTATTCTACCATTTTCAACTTCAGCAACACCGAATTGCTCAGGATTGTTTACCTCTGAAAGAAGAATTAATGAGTTTGGTTTTACAGAGTTAAACTCTTCAACGAATTTTTTAATTCCGCTCTTCAAAATGTTATCTCCAAGATACATAACAAATGGCTCATCCTTTATAAAATCTTCTGATATCATTACTGCATGAGCAAGTCCAAGAGGCTCAGGCTGATAAATGTATGTAACTTTAACATTCCAGGATGAACCATCTCCAACAGCTTGCATAATTTCATCCTTTGTATGCCCCACAACAATTCCAATATCCTTTATTCCTGCCTCTGAAAGAGCCTCAATCCCATAGAAAAGAACAGGTTTATTTGCCACAGGAATGAGCTGTTTTGCCTGAGTGTGGGTTATTGGTCTCAACCTTGTTCCATGCCCTCCACTCAAAATCAACCCCTTCATCAGAATCCCCTTCCTCCAAAGATATCCTGGACAACTCCAATGTTGGCAAAATTGACATTGAACCTGAAATCGTTATCTTTTTTCCCATCCAAGCGGAGTAAATACCTGTATTCAATGGAGAAATTTATACACTGATAGTTATATCCAACCCTAAAAGAATAGTTCAACATCTTCTTTGAATAAAAATCATAACTAGTCTCTCCTGTAAAGTCAACAGGAATGTAGGGAATCTTCAAAGATGTATAGAGTCTTGCCTGATTTGAAGTTGTTTTAAGAGCTTCCCCTTCAATCCTTCTTTCCCTACTCCAGAAAACCCTGAAAAGATTACCGCCAGAAGATAAATAGTTTAAAGATAGAAGTGAGCCTTTAAGGCCCTTTCTTTCAGTATCGTAAGAGGTTCTTAACTCTGCAAAGGAGGAAGGTGTGAGGACAAGTCTCATAATTCCATTGATATCAGAATGTTTAATTTCATAGGAAGGATCGAAATAAAATGATTGGGAGAGCTCAAAGAAGAGAAGTTCTGTAGGAGATTTCTTCCCTACTTTTTTCAACAATCTATTGGATATGCTAAAAAGAAGCTCATTGGTTGGTAGAGAAATTCTTCTTTCAAAGGGGGAAGTTAGAGAGGATTCTTTATATCTGGATGATACTGAATACACAATCCTTGGCTCTATAACATGCTTGATCTTTAGATCCTTTGATTGAAAGATTCTGTAGAATGATGGACCAACTATTGCAAATCGGGAGATTAAAAAATTTCTGTATATTGATTCATCTGAGTATTTGTCCTCTTTAATATTAAATGATTTACCGTAATAATCGAATTTGTAGGTGGTGTCATTGCTAATTGAAAGCCAGGGAAAGGGAGAGAAATTGAGGGAGATAGAGGGAGAAAAATAAAGGGATGGGAAAGAGATGGAATTCTTGGAATCTTTCTGGGAGAAGTTTTCCACTGAAGAGTCAAAGGAAAAGAAAATGGGAAGTGAGAGGAGCCTTGTATTAAGGCGGGAAAATTTGAGCTGAGGAGTTCTTGAAGTGACCGAAGATACTCCTAAAAGATGGCTCTCATTTCTATCCACTCTGAGATGGAAGGAGTATAGACCGAATGTTCTTGAAACATTTAAAGATGAAGAAGAAAAGCTCTGAGAGATTCTGTTGAAGTCATTCATAAACTGACTGTAAAAGTTAAAGGTGCTCTGTCTGTTTACCTCAGCGGTTAGTAAAAATCTCTCCGGAAGTTCTTCCCTGAGGTTTAGATTGAGATGATAATCCCTTTTCCCTTCTTTATAGAAAAAGTTATAGAACATTGCGTTCCCGAAACCTTTCAATGTCCTCCATCTGAACTCAGCCAGGATTCCCTCTCCCCATTCAGAGAAATAGTCACCCTGAATGGTTAAATCTGTGCTTCTACTTATTGCCCAGAAAAATGCCTCTGAAAATATGTACCCTTTAAGCTCTGAATATCCTAACTGGGGCATTAAGAAACCTGTTTTCCTTCCCTCTTTGGGTAAAGGGTAACGGAGATAGGGAAGATAGAAAAAAGGAATGCTCTTAATTTTGAAATTTGCACCCCATATGTCAATATAATCCTCCTTTTTGAACTTTATATTTTTAGAATTTATACTCCATCTTGGATTTGGCTGGGTACATGATGTCAATGAGGCGTTCTTAAGTCTGTATATATTTTCATTTTCCTTTTTTACATAATCAGCTTTTATAAAAAGCCCCTGCTCACTAAGTATAAAAACATCCTTCATCTCTCCTGTTTTTTCATCAAGATTAAGGAGAATCTCTTTCGCAGTTATACTCTGGCCTGGCATATCCAGCACAACATTTCCTCTTGCAATCAGTGTCTTCTTTTCAAAGTTGTATTCGAGCTCATCCGAATGAATTCTGGTATCCCCAATCTTAACAGATACATCCCCCCTTGCTATGTGGCGGTCTTCAAAAGTCTCCTGATAAAGTGCCTTTATTATTGGAATATCCTCAGCAAGGATAATGGAAGGGAAAAGGAGAAGAGCAAGGAACAAATTTTTCATCTTATAAAAATTATCACAATTCTTTGATTTTAGCAATAATTCATTTTAGATCCTGATTTCGTAAATAACCTTCCAAAAATCAAATAGGAGCTTTGGTAGGTTTTCAGAGTTCATCTACAGGTGGGGATAAAGGAATAAGGCTCAGGCTCATATGGGTAGCAGGGAAGATGCTAAATCATGCGAGGAAGCTATTTTTTCGGCTTAAGGAGAATTGACTGAAGGTTAAATCAATATATTTATTTCTGTAGGGGGAGTCTTTACAGATGACATAAGAGCTTTTATTCTTTTAAATGTTTAGGTAGAGATAAAGGAGGATTGAGAAATTTTTTGTAAAGAGGGTGTAGCTTATCAAAATAAGGATTTTGACTTCAAAAGAGAATTTTTGGACAAAAAATAGAAACCTGAAGAAAGAATTTTTTAGAGTCTAAAGAGATGGAGAAAATCCCAAAAAGTCAAAAACCAATCCTTTCAAACAAATACCTGATGTTTATTTACGGATTATGGATATGGAAAGGCTTCGCATAAATTCTGCTCTCTTCTCCTGATTTTCCCATATTCAGCTGTCAAGCTAATAGGTCCAATCACTGATACTTTTCTATCAATTTACAAACAGATAAGATTTGCGTTTAAAAGAGGTTTCAAAGAGGACTGGCTCAAAGGGTAAAGTTCTAATTTTATTTGGAAGGGGGAATGGAGTTGAGATGATAAAGGATTGGGCAGAGAGGATGGAGCTTGATGAATCCATCTCAGTTGGAGTTATAGAAGGCTCATCTTCTGAGGATAATTATCTCAAAATATTCCGCTTTGACATTGACCCGAGAATCTTTGTTCTTGATAGAGAAGGTAAGATAGTTTATTATGAAAGAGAAGGGGATGAAAGGATGATCACTCCTGAGTTTATCTTGAGGAGGGTTGAATGAGAAGCCCTTTAGCTTTTTGGGGAAAAAGAAGAGCAGAGTTTTTAATTTATACCTTTATTTTCACTATTTCCATCATTTTTTTGCCATCTTCGATTCTTACTGAAGAGAAAGTTCGGTATCTAAAGAAGGTAGGGGAGATCAAGGATGGTTTTTCCTCTGAGAAGGAGAATTTCTTTATAAAAATATCGAGCATCTGTTGTGATGATGAAGGTAATCTGTATGTAGCGGATTCGGGTTGGAACAAGATATTCAAATTTGACCCTGAGGGGAAGTTTTTGATGAGCTTTGG
>JBBIMS010000072.1:0-7828 GCA_037444285.1 Candidatus Aminicenantota bacterium
GCTATTTAATAGGTGAAATAAAAAAGGGAAAGGGGGTTGAAATATTATGAAGAAGAAAAGAATAGCAATTTTATTATCAGGAAGAGGCTCAAACTTCGAGGCAATCTACAGAGCAATCAAGGAAGGAGAGATCAATGCTGAAATAGGAGTTGTAATTTCCAACAAGGAAGATGCAAGGGGTCTTTTGAGAGCAAGGGAGTTTGGACTTGAAGCCATATTTTTAAATCCAAAGGAATTCAGCAGCCGTGAGGAATATGATCTAAAACTTGCAGAAGAAATTGAAAAGAGGGATGTTGACCTGATATGCCTTGCAGGATGGATGAGGATTCTGACCCCTCCCTTCGTCCAGAAATTCCGAAACAGAATAATGAACATTCATCCCGCTCTGCTTCCATCTTTTCCAGGTCTTGAGGCTCAAAAGCAAGCCCTCGAGTATGGTGTTAGATTTTCAGGATGCACAGTCCATTTTGTAAACGAGGAGGTTGATGCTGGCCCAATAATCCTTCAGGCAGTTGTTCCAGTCTTTCAGAGTGACACAGTAGAGACCCTCTCAGAAAGAATCCTGAAGGAGGAACACAGAATTTATCCTCAAGCTGTAAAACTTTTTGTGGAAGGGAAACTGAGGATCGAAGGAAGAAGGGTGATAATAGAAGATTGATGGAAGAGAGAAATCAATTTCTATCCAAGACATTATTTTTAAAGGGGCTCAGGTGCAAAAAACTTCTTTTCCTTGCCAAATACCATCCCAATCTCAGGGGTGAAATTAGTGAGAGAACCGAGGAGCTCTTTCAGACAGGTAATGAAGTCACTCTCCTTGCAAGGAAGTTGTTCCCTGATGGAAGGGAGATCCCTTCCAATGAAACAATAAGCAGACAGTCTTCCCTTACCTCTTCCCTCATAGAGGAAGGTGTTGAGAATATTTTTGAAGCCTCATTCCTTTTCAATGAAATATTTGTAAAAGCTGATATTCTCCACAGAGGGGAGGAAGGCTGGGAAATCTACGAAGTAAAATCATCAACAGGGCAGAAGGATGAGCATTTGTATGATGTTGCCCTCCAATTTTATGTTTTAAAGAATTGTGGTCTTGATATAAGGAAAGTCTATCTAATTCATCTTGATAGTGATTACACAAGATGGGGTGAAATTGAAATAGAAAAACTTTTCAAAAAAGTTGATTTAACAGAATCTGTTTTCGAGAAACAGAATGAGATAGAAGAAGTAATCACTTCACTAAAGGAAGTCTTAATGGGGGAAATGCCGGATGTTGGAATTGGAAAGCATTGTATCGAAAGTTACCCCTGCGAATTTAAAAGCTTCTGCTGGAAAGGAATCCCAGAAAACTCTATACCGGAAATGGAAATCAAATGGATGGAAGATAAATTTGAATTTTATAGAAGAGGCTTTCTATATCTTGAGGAGCTTAATCCTGAAGAATTTAATGGGAATCCAAAGATGTATATAGAGGCATTTCTTGAAAAAAAGGTAATTTTAAACAAAAAGGGTATTCAGGATTTTCTTAGCTCTCTATGGTATCCAATGGCTTTCTTAGACTTTGAAACTTTTCAAAGTGCGATACCTCCCTTTGATGGCACAAAGCCATATCAACAAATACCCTTTCAGTATTCCTTACACATTCTTCCCTCAAGGGATGGAAAGCTTGAGCATTCCTTCTACCTTGCCCGACCAGGGATAGACCCAAGAAGAGAACTTATAGAGAAACTTCTAAATCAGATTCCTTCCAATTCCTGCGTTATTGTTTACAATGAAAAGTTTGAAAGGAAAATTTTGAATGAGCTATCAGAATTCTTTCCTGAACATAGGGAAAGAATCCAGGAAATAATAAAAAACTTAAGGGATTTAATGCTTCCTTTCAAAAGAAAAGACTTTTATCACTGGAAGATGCTCGGTTCCCATTCCCTGAAAAGGGTTGTTTCAGCTTTAATTACTGAGCTTGGATACGAAGATCTTGAGATAAAGAATGGAGAAATGGCAATGGTAGCATATCAAAAGATGTGTAAAGCAAATTCTCCTGGGGAGATTGAAAAAATAAGAAAATCCCTCTTAAACTACTGCTTCCTCGACACATTCTCCATGGTTAGATTGTTTGATGAACTGAAAAAAATGGTGTAAACCTGAATTCTTACATTCAATTTCATCAAATTAATTAATGCCTCAGGTTGGCTTTTGTGCGAATCTTTTAAAATTCAGGATTTAGTGCAATGAGGTCGTTGACTGCTCCCCAAAAATATGTTATTAATTGATATGGCATTCCTCGGTAGCTCAATGGCAGAGCGGGTGGCTGTTAACCACTAGGTTGGGGGTTCGAGTCCCTCCCGAGGAGCCATTGTTATGACGCACAAAAACAGTTAGTTAAGTTTTAAGAACTGAAATGCTTTTTGAAAATCGATTCTTGAAAGTTCCACAGATATTCATTTCTTCTGCTTTTTCCATTGCTCAATTAGATTTTTTATTGTTTCTGCTTGGGGATCCTGGGGGCTCAACTCTAAAAACTTTTCGAAGCTTTTTGTTGCTTCTTCGAAATTATTTTTGTTTATATAAGCAAATCCAATCTTCAAATAGGGGAGAGGCCAGTCAGGTTTTATCTTAGCGGCAAGGGTGTAATATTCTATCGCCTGGTCAACTTGACCTGCCTGAAAGAAAATTTCAGCTACATTGTAGGCAAGGGCATGGTCAGTAGGATAAATATCTATTGCATTTTTTAGATACTCCTGAGCTTTTTCATAGTTTTCCTGTATCATGTATATCTCTCCAATGTTAGCAAGAGCTTTGGCAGCATTCTCATCTCCCTTTAAATCTGCTTTCTCAGCTTTTATTTTTTCGAGAATGGCATTATATTCAGAAATTGCCTTATCATATTCCTTCATCTCTCTGTAGCAATTCCCTATGTTGAGTCTTACAGGGTAAAGGGAAGGGTTTTTTTCAAGAAATTGCTGGAATAGAGCAAGAGCCCCCGCATAATTTCCTTTTTCGTAGAGGGAATTTGCCTCATTAAAAAGTGCCCTTGAACTTTCATCAAGGCCTGTAGGTTCTCCAGTTTTCTTAATTGCTGTCATTACAATCTTTATGGGTGGATTTCTAAATTGACTGACCATTACTTCCATAATTGTGTTGTTAAATCCTTCTTTTGATGCTGTTATTACAAAAGTACCTGTTCCAAGACCTGCAACTGCCCAGTTCCCTTTTCTGTCGGATTTTGCGGTAGTTTTAAAGTTAAAATCCTTTGCTTCTATGAGAATATTAACACCTTCCAATGGTTTTCCGCTCTCATCCACAACTGTTCCAAATATCCTTCCCATTCCCCTCCCTTCCTGAGAAAAAAGAGGAAGGCATAAAATAAAGAAACTGATTGTTGCTAAGAACAAATATGGAATAAATCTTTTCATTCTTTTACCTCCAAATATAAGTTTATACCGCTTTAAATAAAATTTTCTATACTATCTCAAAATCAACATATTCTACAAGCTCTTTTTCAGAAATCTTGTCTTTTATCCTTATCTCAAGTCTGTATTTGCCAGGTTCAAGATTTACTCCATCCTCTTTCTGGAGGGGTATTTGGTGACTTATAAATGGCAGATCAAAAACATAGGGAGCAAACTTTATCACATCCTCATCACCCTTCTTTACATTGTAAGTGACCTCAATACTAAATTTTGTTGGGTCATTGGGATTCAGAGAACAGCCATAAATAAAATAAAATATGTCCGGGTTTTCTCCCACTGAGAAGACATTCTCAAGCTTAGGTTCAAGCTGGAGGGAGGAATAAACAAAATAATCTTTGTGAACCACTGGAGGGATCTCTGGAGTTGGTAGCTCTTTTAAGGATTTTATGAAGAAAACTGGTGAAAGAGCAAGCTCTTCTTTAAATTCCAATGGGGCGGGAAGGGTAAAATTATAATTGACTATCCCGATAATTTTCAGATCAAGAGAGGTAATAGCCATTGAAAGAAGATATTTTCCCTCGGGAAGGATTGTGCAAACTGTATATGTGGAGACATCATCAGGTTTTACGCCTGATTCCCAGTTGAGCTCAACAGGAACATACTGCTCTTTAAAAGGAGCTGGAGATTCGCCCTCTAATTTGTAAAACCAGAAGAAAATATTAAATTTAGAGCTGGTGATTTTGCTAAAGTCAACACCCTTTTTTCTTTCCTTTTCAGAGAATGGAAGGAGCATAAGGTCTTTGTTCTTTGCCTTGAAGATGAGGATGAGGAAATTCTGATCCTGGACAGGAAGGAAAAGGCTTTTTACAATAGAAAATGAGATATCACTTCTTACAATTCCTTTTTTCACAGTCTCTTCCATTACCTTCTTCACCTGTGGAGGTATGTAAACCTTCTCCTTGGGTTTATCCTTTCCTTCTAAGGTAAATGCAGAAAGGACAATGGCTATGCATAAAACAGAAAACAGCAATGCTTTTAAAAATTTCATAAATCCTCCTTTTTGGGCGAAACCCTTTTTATTTGATTTCATCCATTTTCTTTCTTATGTCTTTCTGGTCTGAATTTAGCTCTAAGGATTTACTCCAGTAAAATTTAGCATTCTTAAAATCCTTTATTTGCCAGTAGCATTCACCAAGAGCATTTAGAAGATTTATATTATGACCATAATGGGAAAGGGCAGAAGTGTAAGCTTTTATAGCCTCCTCCAAATTCCCCTTTTTTCTGTATGCCTCACCAATAAGAAAGTAAGTATCATACTTTACACTATCCCTTGAGTAAAAGGGAGAAAGGACAGAAATTACCTGGTCACTCCTCCCAAGTTTATCAAGAACTTTTGCAAGGGATAAGGCAATATCCTCATTGTTTCTATTCAAATTATATGCTTTATCCAGCCTATTCAAAGCCTCTTCTAAATTACCTTTGTTAAAAAGTTGATTCCCAAGCAAATAGTTTATATAAGAATTGTCATCCGGTATTCCTTTATAATAGAATACAGGCCTTGGGACAACTGGTAAATGGGTTAGCTGTAAACTGGCAGATTCTGAGAGAATCTCATTCTCCAATTCGTCTAACAAGCTAACCTTCAACTTATAAATGGATGGAGGAATTCCTGAAAGGGGTATTTCCTGATACAAAGAACCTTCTCCATTAACCCCCTTTAAGCCAGAACTTATCTTTTTTACAACTCCCCCATTTTCAAGAATGGATATGGAAACTTTGTAGTTTTTATTATTTTCAAGTCCTGAAAATTGAAGAATTATATTTAAGGCTTCCGATGGTGAAAATGTTCCTTCAACTTCGGGAAGGAAAATTGTGTCCCCCATCTGGAAAGGTCTTAATAATTTTTCTCCTGAAGTCACAGTTTTTTTTGCATAGGAAATAATGAAAGAATCCAATTTTGGGAACTTAACTGATTCAGGGATAAAAATGTCTGTTTCAAAGGAGCTGAATTCCTTAGAGACAGTGTTTTTCATGATAAGACTGAACTTGTAGTTTCCTGGAACAAGGGGGAAAAGATCTGAGATTGCAATAGGTTTATTCCCGATCTCTTTAATTTTTTCCTCATCAAAGTTGAAGGAATACTCCTTTTCAAACTGGTGAATTGTATTGTTTTTTATATCAGATACCCTTCCATTTAGAACAACCCTTGCAATGATCTTGTCTTCATATCTGTGGAATGTAAATCTCTTTGGCTCAATAAGATAATGGACAAAATAAATGCCTTTATTCTTTATGGTTTTTACAAGAAAGGAAGACTCTACATAATTTGCTGTGTAGTCAACCTCAACAATATCCTTATATTTCAGAAATTCCCTTGCATATTTATCACTCACAAGTTTTTGTGGAAAGGACTGGACATTGGCAAGAAGGATTTCTGATGCCATAGAGGGAGTATTTGTTGGAGAGGAGGATTCGCCAGGGATAAGGGAGCGGGCAACATTGGCAACAGTCGGATTTATCTCGGAAAGTTTCTGAAGCGCATCTTCATATCCAGAATAATAGTCCTTATAACCTTCAAGAAGTAAAGCTTGGGGTCCGTCATTTATAGGGCTATATAGCTTAAAATCGCTGCTTACACTTTCCTTGTAAAAAACTATGTTGAATGCAACGGGAAGACCAGGAAAATTTTCATTTTGATAGAACCATATCTCAACATCCCTGAAATCCTTGTTATTTATAAAACTTTCAATACTTTTTGGCTCTCCAAGTATTATATATATCCTTCCTCTATCTGTCATCCATCCAGGTTTTCCAAATTGGAATCTTCTGTTGGCATAATCAAGCCTCCTGTAATGCTCAATCTTAAACTCGTTTTCAGGGGTTTCAGGAATAGGATCCCTTTGTTTCCAGAAAGCCTCTATAAAAATATCCCTTTCCCTATCAGTCTGAAGCTGGAGGAATACCTCCTTCTCCGCTTTTGTTATTATATAAACCACCTCCTCCTCAAGCCATTTTTTGTATTTGGGAGGGAGGTCTTTTACTGAAATAGAAAAAAGGGGTGAAATGAGAACTAAAAAAGTTAGAAGCGAAATAAATCTTTTCATATATTATTATACGAAACTTTTAGGTAAAAAGGGAATGTATGGAAAATTTACTATGTAGGTTTTAGCGGTTGATTCAAAAATGGGAATAAAAAGAATTATCAGGTGTATAATTAAATAAGAATGCAAGAGGATATAAGAGAGAAAGAATTGATTGTCAGGGCTAAGAATGGGGATAAATCAGCCTTTGAAGCTCTTATTCTGAAATACCAGAAGAAAATATATTTTTTATGCTACAGGATTACCAATGACCACTATTCTGCTGATGACCTTGCCCAGGAGGCATTCGTGAAGGCTTATTTCATGCTCCACTCTTTCCATGATGGAGAGCCATTTTACCCCTGGCTCAGAAAAATAGCCATTAATCTTACCCTAAATTATCTAAGGAGGAAAAGGAGGGAAGTCAGGATATCAAACCATGATCTGAAGGGGAGTGAAATTTCTGATCCTTTTGCTGAAGACAAAAATTCTCTTTATGACGAAAATTTAATTAAGAAAAGGGTAGAGAAGGCAATTCATTCCCTTCCCCTTGACCAGAAATCAGTATTCCTTTTGAAATATTATGAGAAGCTGAGCTATAAGGAAATTTCCAAAGCCCTCAAAATTCCTATTGGAACTGTAATGTCTCGACTGAATAGGGCAAGAGAGAGGCTTAAATCTGCTCTCTTTCCTTATTTAAAAGGAGGTTTCTATGAGACACAAAAAGATTAAATCTTTACTTGGAGCATATTATGATGGTGAACTTGAAGAGAAGGAAAGAATTATCATAGAAAGACATCTCGAAAAGTGTGAGGAATGTCTTTCAGAGTTAAATATTATAAAAGAGATTGAATTATTATCTTCAGAGCCTGTCCATGAACCAGGGGAAAATTACTGGAGTTCTTTTGCAGGAAGGGTTAAAAGAAGGATTTCTGAAAGAGAGGTTGCTGAGAAGAGAGGAGTTTCTTTATTTTTAAAACCTTATTTTATGCGTTTAACAGTAGCACTGGCTTCAATAATATTGATTGCCGTATTGAGTATTTTTTATGTGGAGAGTTTAAAATCTACCAAGGAAAAGGTTTTGAGCCAGAAGGAATCTTTACCGGTAGGGCAGATTATGGAGAAAGAACAGGAGAAAATTTTAAAGCCTGAAGAAACTTTGACTCCGAGACCTGAAAGAGAAGAAAAAAAACTTCCTCCAGCAAGTAAACCAAGAACTGAGGAATTAATGGCAAAAAAGTTGGAAAAGATCGAGCAGTTAGAGGAAATGCAAAAGGTGAAAGAGGTTGAAAAAACTGAATCTTCTGAGAAGGAAAACATTCTTTTTGTAAGAGCGAAAGAGGAGGG
>JBBIMS010000073.1:0-6673 GCA_037444285.1 Candidatus Aminicenantota bacterium
AACTTCTTTCAAAGAAAGAAATAAACTTTATGTGCCAAGGAATTATTCCAATGATTTCTCTGGTCCTGTAAGAGTAAGGGTTGCCCTTGCCTCTTCCCTCAATGTTCCTGCAGTTTATGTCCTTTCAAAGATAGGAAAACCTGTCCTTTATAAAGAGCTTCTATCCTGCGGATTTGAAAGTCTTGAAAGGGGCGATAAATTTTATGGTCTTGGATTAGCACTGGGAAGTGGAGAGGTTACCCTCCTTGAACTTGTCAGGGGTTATTCAGCCTTTGCCAGGAAAGGAATTTTAATCAGGGAGAAAAAAATTCTCAGTTATAAGAGGAAGGATGGATCTTTAGAATCTCCTCCACAGACAGATGGAAGGAGAATTTTTGATGAGAAAATTTCTTTTCTGATAAGCTCAATCCTTTCTGACAATTACTCAAGGGGGCTTGGGTTCAGAGAGAACTCTCCATTGAGTTTTCCCTATCAAGTGGCAGTTAAAACAGGAACATCAGAGGGTTTCAGGGACAACTTTTGTATTGGGTATACAAAGGACTGGACAGTGGGTGTCTGGGTAGGAAATTTTGAGGGAGAGAGCATGAGGAATGTTTCTGGTGTGACGGGTGCTGGTCCTATTTTCCACTCAATTATGGACCTTCTCCAGAAGAAAAAATACGGAAGGATTCCCTCTGGAGAGAGGAGTCTTGAAGAAGTTCCTGAAGGAATTGTCAGATTGGATATTTGTCCTGTTTCAGGTATGCTTGCATCCGAATGTTGCGAGGGAAGAGTCAGTGAATATTTTATTGAAGGGACAGAGCCAAAGGAATTGTGTAACTGGCATAGAGTTGAAGAGATTGACTTGCGGAATGGTCTTCTTGCATCAGAATGGACACCTGAAAAATTCAGGAAAGAAAAGGTTTTTATATTTCCGCCTCCAATTTTTACCGAATGGGCAAGAAATAAGGGGTTTTTACCACCAGTGAAGACTTCAAATTTAAAAGAGCATGAATTTAAAATTGTTCACCCCATAGATGGTTCAATATTTCAGAGCCTTCCGGATCTTCCCAGAAATTATCAGAGTATCAAGCTTGAACTAAGGACTGATATAACATGGAGAAAAGTTATATGGAGTGTGGATGGTAAGATACTAAAGGTTTCCTCCTTCCCTTTTAAAGAGAGATGGACAATAGAAAAAGGCTTACATGAAATAACTGCAAAATTGGAAGATGGGAAATATGAAGACAGAGTAAGAGTTTATGTGCAGTAATACAAATTCTTCTTAGAGATTTCTTTTCCAGAAATCCAGCATCAGGGTATAGAGATGGATTCTTGCAGGAAGGTCTCCTATTCCATGTTTCCTCCATGGATAAATCATTAGTTCGAACTGGATGTTATGTTTTATGAGTTCATTTATAAAAGCCTCAGTATTCTGGGGATGGACATTGTCATCATAAGTTCCATGGACAATTAAGAGGCGCCCTTTCAGATTCTTAGCTGCAAGAACTGAGGAGGTAGCTTTATACCCTTCAGGGTTATCTTCAGGAGTGCTCTGGTATCTTTCTGTGTAGATAGTATCGTAATAATACCAGTCTGAAACAGGGTATAAAGATATGCCAGCCTTAAATACATCAGAATGGGTCATAACGAAAAGGGTTGTGCATCCTCCTCCACTTCCACCCCAGATTCCCAATCTCTTTTCGTCAATGAAGGGAAAACTTTTGAGCCACTTAACTCCATCGAGAATGTCCTTTAAATTCTGAATTCCGTAAGCTTGTTTGTAAACCGATGTCTCAGTTGCCTTTGATTTTCCCATTCCAGCTCTAACCTAAAATACAAAATAAAAGTAGCCCTCCTGAGAGAGAATATTTGCCCAGAATATTCTGCTGCTCCAACTGTCAATTACCTGCTGGGCTCCAGGGCCTCCATAAACATAAACAATAGCAGGGTATTTCTTTGATGGATCAAAGTTTTTTGGTTTTATCATTGTTGCTGGAAGCTCAAGACCATCTTCTGTTTTGAATGTGTGGAATTCGGGATAATTTAGATTGAATTTCTCTACAAAATCCTTTGCAGATGGAGAAATTGTTATTATCTTTTTCCCATCTCTTCTGTAAAGGGAAAGTTCAGGAGGGGTTGAACTGTTGGAAAAAGTATCTAAATAAAAACTCATATCAGGTGAGAAGGATACTCCGTGGACCCCCTTTTCTATGGAAAGTTTTTCCAGCCTTTTCCCTTTTAAATCAACCCTGTAGAGGTGTCTCTCCCTTAAACTCTCCTTGCTCGCAGTAAAGTAAACAAATCCCCTCTTCTCATCCACTCCAACAAGCCCGCCATTCCTGCTAACAATTCCTCCGAAGGAAGGAACAACCATGTATTCTCCTTTTGTTAGCTGATTTATAAGTTTTCCCTCAATGGTATACAGATAAAGATGCTGATAGCCGTCCCTCTCAGACATCCATATAAATTTTTTTACATCTTTGAAGAAATAGAGAGCATCATTTAAATTTATCCATGCAGGCTGTGTCTCAGTAAGGATGAGTCTGCTTTTGCCTGAGAACCGGTCAGCAAAGAAGAGTTTAAGTTCATTCTGTTTTCTATTGAGAGTCTGGACAGCGATCTCTTTTGAGCTGGGAAGCCAGTTGAAACGAGCAAGGTATTCATACTCACCGCAATCAACCCATGTGGTCTTGGAAGAATCCAGCTCAACAATTCCCAGCCTTACTTTTGGGTTTTTCTGCCCTGCCTTAGGATACTTCTGCCTCACAACCCCCTGATTTACAGGCTCAAAATTTACAAAGGTTGAAATTGGAACTTCTGATTCATTTGTTTGGAGATAGGCTATTGCCTTTGAATCAGGAGACCATGAGTATGGAACATTGGTGTGGTCGTAGATTTCTTCCCAGTAGACCCAGGAAAGAGTTCCATTCAGAACTGTTTCCGAGGCGTCAAAGGTCAATCTTTTCTCTTTCCCGGTTCTCCATTCTACAGCATATATTTCGTTTTCCCTTATGAAAGCAAGCCAGTTTCCATCAGGGGAAAAGGATAGAGAGTCTTCAGATGAAGGTGTTTGAGTCAATCTTTTGACAGTAGAACTTGAAAGCTCAAAAACAAAAATATCCCCATTTAAAAGATAAGCCACTGCATTACCATTTTGATCTACTGCATCAGGGAATCTTATAGATTTTGGAGCTGAATTTCCGAGAAGCTCCTTCAAGGAAGAGAGCACCTTTTTCAAATCCAGTGCATTTTCCCTTATCTTTTTCACAGGGTCAAAGAACTCTAAGGTTCTTTCTTCAGGAGATTTCCGCCCATCCAGCAATAGAGCTTTTCCATTTTTTAGCCACACAAAAGAGGGAACACTGAGCTGGGAGCTGATTTTAGGATCGAACATGGTTTTGATATCCAATCTTTGCTGGGGCTCAGCATAAATCCCGACTATAATACTTAGAATAATTACCCAAATTCCTAATAATTTCCTTCTCATCTATGCCTCCAGAGGTTTTAATTTAGATTCATTTATTTTCCAAATCTGGTCTTTTGATGTGGTGATTAATTCCATGATGATCATAGCAATCAAAAACACACTTACAGAAATTAATCATTTTCTCATCCCTGTTTTCAACAGCTTGATGATATAATCTTATAAAAAATTTCTTTCCGAATTCCGTTTGTGAATAATTCTTCTTTAGTAAGTTATGTTCAGAACATAAAGTTTGTCCATTCTCTACTGTGTTCGTTCCTCCTTTGTCTAAGGGTTTTTTATGGTCAGCATGAATTTCCCACCCATCTTCTCTTCCTCTTCCACAAACAATGCATTTGTAACCATCTCTTTTAAAAATTTCTTCTTTTAATTCGGGAGGAAATTCATACAATTCCTTTACTTGTATTAAATCCGGATCATATCTATAAACCCCTTTTTTGACCTTTATCAAAAAACCTTTTTGATGTAATCTGCGAATGCTCCTCCATGTGTCACGAGGTTTTCTTTTGTAAAGTTTTAAATATTTCTCCTCAACCCAATCAACAACAGGAGCGTGGGTTAAATCTTGTTTTGGATGGTTCATAAAATATTCCATTATTAAATCACTTATAGTCCTTTTTTCTCTCTTCATCAATTTTGTCTCCTATAGAAAAATCTATTTTGAGCTGATTTATTTTTGCTTCATTAAATAACCTGTTTTTTGCAATTTCACAGTAATGTCTGTCAACCTCAACCCCGATACCTTTCCTCCCCGTTATAACACAGGCAATTAAAGTAGAACCACTTCCCAGGAATGGATCTAAAACAGTGTCACCAACAAAAGTAAACAGTTTTATACATCTCCTGGGGAGCTCAACCGGGAAAGGAGCAGGATGCCCAGTTTTTTTCTTGCTCTCACCCATGAAGTTCCAGACGCCATTTGTCCATTCCATAAATTCTTTTCTTGTAATATCTGACTCTCCACTTCCGCTTGTTTTTTTCCATCTTTTTTTATAAAAAACAGCTATCATCTCTACAGGAGCAATAACATAAGGAGCAGTAGCAGAAAGCCATGAACCCCAAGCAGTTCTTCTTGATATGTTTTGCTCATTCCAGACAATTGTTGAATGATATTTCCATCCTACTTTCTTTGCTATTGTAATAATATCAGCATAAACACTTTGTTGCCCCCCTTTATTTTTGTCAAGAGGAATGTTAAGACAGAAACGCCCATCATCCTTAGCTAATCGGTAAGCTTTTTCGAGCCATTTTTTGGTAAACTCGAGATAAATTTCGTAAGGAATTTTATCGTCATAGGAGTTATATCTAATATCAACATTATACGGAGGGGATGTAACTATTAAATCAATTGAATTTTCTTCTATACACTCAGTTGTAATGAAGTCATCATTGAAAATTACAATATCATCCTCTTGAAAGAAAAGTTTATCCTTTGCTGAAACAAAATATTTTTCTGCTCCTTCCTTAACCTTATCTATTTTATTTTTTGAGCTCATTGTATTTTGACTTTTTCAACTGTAGAGCTTTATTAATTAAAATAGAAATTAAAAGGACTTCTCCAAGAATTAAATAATACCATGGATAATTTCTGGGGATTCCACCTTTAGCAGTAAGAGTTGCATTCCACATAAAGGAGATGAAAATTGATATAAAACCAAGAATTCCGATTATTGAAGGAAAAAGTGAAAGAGTGAAGGGTCTTTCTCTGTGGAGTTCTATCACGATAAATATGAGGATGAGAGTTATTGAAACTATTAGTGGAGCTATTACAGGTCCTGTCCATGGAGCTGGGATTAAAAATAGAATATCCCACTCCAGAAAGGAGGATGGCCAGTTAAGAAATATTTTTAGCCAGATGTAGAAAAATATGTCCCACACTCCAAATATGAAACAGAAAGCACCGAAGCTTTTCCAGAAACCTTTTGAGCCAAGGAAAGCAACAGAGATAAGAAGAACAAGGGAGAAGAATTCTCTTCCTATTTCTATGGAAGCCCTTAAAGGAGAAATATATCTGAGAGGGAAAGAGAAGCCCTCTGGATATAAAATGTCTCTTAAGTATACAACAACTGATGCTTCAATATAAGCAAAGGATATAGCAAATAAAAGAAGGAATAATATTCTTTTCATCCCGCATGCTGAGGAGCTGAGAGTCCAGCCTTAATTCTAATCTCCTGCCTTATTTTCTCTGCAAGCTCTCTGTTCTGCTTCAAAAGATTCTTTACATTGTCCCTTCCCTGACCAAGTCTTTCCCCTTTATAGGAATACCATGTTCCTGCTTTTTCAATTACTCCATATGCTACACCTGTATCAATCAAATCTCCTTCAACTGAGATTCCTTCTCCATAAATTATGTCAAATTCAGCCTCTTTAAAGGGAGGAGCAAGCTTATTTTTTACAACTTTCACCTTGACCCTGTTTCCTATAGTGTTTTCGCCATCTTTTATGGAAAGAACCTTTTTCACCTCGACCCTTACTGATGCATAGAATTTCAGCGCTCTCCCCCCTGTTGTTGTTTCAGGGTTCCCCATTATAATTCCAATTCTTTCCCTTACCTGATTGATGAATATGAAACATGTTTTCGATCTGCTTACAATCCCGGTTAGCTTTCTCAATGCCTGGGACATGAGTCTTGCCTGGAGCCCCATGTGAGAGTCCCCCATCTCTCCTTCCAGCTCAGCTTTTGGGACAAGGGCTGCTACAGAATCTACAACCACAATATCTACCGTTCCACTTCTAACAAGGATCTCTGCAATCTCGAGAGCCTGTTCACCATAGTCGGGCTGTGAGATTAAAAGATTTTCAACATCAACTCCAAGCCTTCTTGCATAATCAGGGTCAAGGGCATGCTCTGCATCTATAAAGGCTGCAATTCCACCCTGCCTTTGAGCTTCTGCTATAATGTGAAGGGCTAATGTTGTTTTCCCGGAGGCTTCCTGTCCATATATTTCAACAACCCTCCCCTTTGGAACTCCACCAATACCAAGGGCTATGTCAAAGGCTATTGAGCCAGTAGAAATAACAGGAACTACCTCTGAAACCTCCTTTTGCCCGAGTCTCATTATGGAGCCTTTTCCAAATTGTTTCTCTATTTGAGAGATAGCAGACTCCATTGCCTTCTGTTTCTCTTTTAAAGAAGCATCTTCTTTTTGCATTTTTTATCTCCTTTTTTATTCTTTCAAATTTTCCATTTAATTTCAAATGTTTTTC
>JBBIMS010000073.1:6703-7772 GCA_037444285.1 Candidatus Aminicenantota bacterium
AGTTCAATCAATCTTCTCTCCAAATCCTTTCTCACAATTTCTATTTCCTCCTCTGTTAGAGTTTCAGAAATTTTAATTGGCTCTCCATATAACATCACACATTTATTAAAGGGAGGGAAAATCAGATGTTTATCCCATCCCTTTAAGAATTTCCTTTTTCTGCATGAAAAGCTTACTGGAATTATAACAGCACCTGTTTGCTGGGCAAGGTATATGCATCCTGGTTTAAGGACTCTTCCTGGTCCTCTTGGACCATCAGGAATTATTGCGACTTCAGAATTTTCAAGGGCTTCCTTCATTTTGTGGAAAGCCTCCTTTCCACCTTTGGAGCTTGAACCCCTTATTGGTTCGTATCCGAATCCCTTTAGAATCATGGATGTAAATTCTCCATCTTTGCTCAAACTAACAAGGGGTCTGATCCCTTGATTTCGATGGACAAATATTGGAATTATAATTCTTCCATGCCATAGAATATAAATGATTTTTTCTCCATTTTTTTTTGCATTGAGATAGTATTCTTTCCTTAAAACCTTTATTTTCACAAGTCTGCAAAGAATATTAATAATTATCCTTGTGAGAAGCGCCATTAGCCAGAGCTTTACTCTTTCCATATCCCATACTCTTTCATTTTTTTTCTTAATGTTTTTTCGCTAATTCCCAGTATTTTAGAGGCTTCTTTAATATTTCCACTGCTTTCCTTTATTGCCATCTCAATCTTTTTCCTTTCAATTGTTGAAACAGTTATTCTTGTTACATCTCTCAATTTCCCCTTTAAATCAATATAACTTTCTTCCATAATTTTGTCGGGAATTGTTATATGGTGGAGCTGGATCTCCCTCCCTTCACAGAGGATAATAGCTCTCTCAATACAGTTCTGAAGTTCTCGGACATTTCCAGGCCAGGAGTAATTCATTATTTTTTCAAGGGCTGAAGGAGAAATAGAGTCAATCTGTTTCTTTGTTTCAACAGAAAACTTTTTTATAAAGTGATTAACAAGCAAAGGGATGTCCTCTTTTCTTTCTCTTAGAGGTGGTAAAAGGATTGGAAAAACAGAAATTCTATAATATAA
>JBBIMS010000074.1:0-7743 GCA_037444285.1 Candidatus Aminicenantota bacterium
TTTATTTTTTTCATAATATAAATTATTTTTTTCATAAGGGGCATTCCTGAGATTGTAGAGCTCAAAGGGATGAAGGGAAGGGGGTTTATACTCGAAGAATTTTTCCCAGTCAGGAATTATCTGATTTACAATCAATTTGTAATCTCCGTAAACAAGGGAAACTCTCGAAGGAATATGGGGTCTTTCAGGGTCATAGTAAATCTCAGAAAAGCATTTTCTCTCTTCTTTTTCTTGACCTTTAATAACTGGAATAAGACTTCTGCCATCCATACTGTATTTTTCAGGGTTAAATTTAAGAACATCAAGTATTGTTGGCGCTATATCTATGAGCCTTACATTCCTGGTTATCTTCTTCCCCTTAAATTTCTGATATGGAAATTTAATTATTAAAGGAACCCTTATCAATTCATTGTATAATGTGTGGGAATGCTGCCATCCACCATGGTCAAAGAATTCATCTCCATGGTCAGATGTTATAATTACCATTGTTTGGTCATATATCCCTTCATCCTTCAGTTTCTTTACAAGGGGTCCAATAAAATGCTCATCAATTGTTCTACTTTCAGCCTTTGCCAAAAACTTTATACTTTCAATCTCCTTCTCTTTTAAAGGTTTGTATGTCCCTTTACCTCCTCCAATCAGCTTACTTATTGAGATACCTTTCCAGAGAAGTTCTTCCCCTTTTAAAACTTTATCTTGAATATCTTCTGGAGATTTTAAAGGGTCGTGGAATTGATATGTATGGAGAAAAAGGAAGAAATCTTTTCCTTTGTTGGATGAGATAAATTTATCTACCCTTTCAAAAATAGGTTTTGAGGAGTCTGGAAGTTCAGAACCATCCCATTCTTTGTAATGATTAAAACCATTGGAAAAGCCAAAATTCGCAGATAAAAGCCCTCCTCCCGTATAGGCAAAGGTTAAATAACCCTTTTCCCTTAAAATCTGGGGAATGGTTCTGACAAAGGATGGAACTTTATCGGAAAAGGTGTTGGCACCGTGGGAATTTGGGTTTAAGCCTGAAAGCATTGATAAATGGGAAGGGATTGTCCATGGTGCTGAAGAGTATGCATTTTCAAAGACTACAGAATCTTCAGATAGTCTGTCAATTTCAGGTGTAAAATCCTTTTCACCTCTGTATATCCCTATATAATCCCTCCTTAAAGAATCGAGGGAAATTAAGATAACATTTTTTGTTTTTTCAGGTTCTTTCTTCCTGTAGAGATGGGGGTTAATCCATGCAAAAAAAGCGGAGCCCTTAGATTTACAATCAGTCAAAAATATTAATTTCCCCTTTCCCTTTAAGTTTCTTCCAATCTCAACCTTTTCCAATGTAATGTCGGGCTCACTTTCTGGAGAAATTTCCTTTGAAAATAAGCGAGTGCAATAATTTTTTTTGCAGAAATATATTGAAATTAATATATTTGATCTTTTCTGCCAGCTACTTAAAAAATAACCAAATTCAAGGATACTTTCTCTATATATTTTAATGGGAAATTCAATCACTGTTCTCGGAGGTGCAAAAATCGCATCCCATGTCTGATCAAAGAAACGAACTTTTCTTTTAACTCCAAAAGGATTTTCGCCATTAAAATCTTCTATCCATTTATTTTCTTCTTCAGCAAGGAGATTTCTTGCTTTTTTCACTGGACAATTTGAAAGAAGATTCCCATTCAAAGTTAAATATGATAATTCAACATTTTTAGGTAAGATCCCTGATGGAAGAGAAAGGAGAACAGTATATTTTCCTTCATTGTCTTCCTTGAAAGTCCATGTGTATTCAGGAGGGCTTTCAGCGAATTTTTCATCGTGATAGAGATTAAAGTTTTTCCCTTCCATTGATAATTTTAGATTTTCTAAACTTCCATTTTTGTATTGATTTAAAATGGGATAAGAGGTCTCTGCTCCCCAAATCTTTATTCTCTTCCCCTTGCTAAATTCTTTAACAATAAACCAATTTTTCAAAATCTCTCTTCTTTTTTCTAAGTTCTTATAAAGCTCATAATAGGGAGAATCCTTTATATTTTCCTTTTTTAGAATCTCTCGAAAATTGTAAAAATCGGGGGATTTTGCGCAGGAGATCAGAAATACAGGAAATAAAAGGCTCAAAAATCTCTTCATATTAATTTTTTACAACAAAAAAATTCATCTATATATGATAAACCTCACAGATATATAAAAAAGTTTCAATTTTTACCTTTTTACAAATCTTCTTACATCTCCTTCTATTCCTGCTCTGCAAAGGGGAAAATCATATTTTAAAGGATCCTCAGGATCGAACTCCTTTAATGAATTTGTTATCTCCTCAGCTGTTTTCCAGTCATTGGATTTCCTGTTCGTTAATCCAAGAATCCTTCCAATTCTTGATATATGGGTGTCAAGGGGAATTATTAAATTTGATTTTTCTATCTCGCTCCAGAATCCAGTGTCAACATCATCCTTTCTAACCATCCACCTTATAAACATATTCAATCTTTTACAAGGACTCCCTTTCATGGGGTCAGGAAGTAAGAAAGAGTTTTTTACTCCTATCTCTGAGACAAAATTGTGAATAGCAATTTTCATATTCTTATCTTTATTCCAATGTTTAAGAAAGAGGTTCTTTATTCTACCATAGTTTTTAACAATCCAGCCTATTCTTTCGAAAAAATTTTCCATGTCATTTCCTCTAAAAAATCTATAGGAAAAATTTTTAAGAGTTCCTTTAAAATCCTTTTCTTCCATGAAGAATTCCTTTGGTTTCTCCCCGATAATCAGAAGTAATTTATCCATTGCCCTAAATATCTGGTCAATTCTCCCTAAGGATAATGTTGATGCAATAAAACCAACGATCTCCATATCTTCAGGTTCCTTGAAAATATGAACATATTTTATAGGGTCCTTTTCAATAAATTCCTTCCTTCCATATTTTTCATAAATTTCATCCAAAAAAATTTTTATTTCCCCTTTATCCATTAAATTTTTCTCTTATCCATTCAACAGCAGCAAGGACATTTTCAGCTATAAAATCTGGTTTTATCCCAATTTTTTCGATTTCTTCCGTGCTCTTTCTTCCGTATCCAGTGAGAACAAGAATCCCCTTCCCTCCAAAATTTTTTGCAAAAAGAATATCCTCAACTTTATCGCCAATCACAAAACTTTTTTCAAGAGCAATCCCAAATTCCTCCTTTGCTCTTAAAGCCATACCTATCAATGGTTTTCTACAATCGAGTCCTTCCTTAGAATAATCGGGATGAGAGGGGCAGTAATAAAAAGCAGAAATTTTAGCATTATTTCTTTCAAACTCCTCCTTCATCTTCTTATGAATCTCCTCAACATCTTTTTCCCTTACAAACCCCTTGGCTATTCCTGCCTGGTTTGTTGTTACAATTGCAAGGAATCCAAGACTGTTTATAATCCTGACTGCGGTGAAGGCAAAGGGGTAAATCTTTATATCCTCATATTTTGATATGTAATCACCCCTTTCTTCGTTCAGTGTCCCATCCCTGTCAAGGAATACAGCTATTTTCATCTTTCCAGAAGTTTTAAAACCGCTGAATAGACTTCCTCAACTGATATATCTGCCATACAAATGTGTCCAATTGGACAACTTCTGTATTTGCAAGGAGCACAGGAAACATCCTTTTTAACTATTATGTATGGCTGATGGAATGGAGATGTAGCTTCTGGAGATGTTGGACCAAATATTGCAACAATAGGTATTCCAAAGGCATTGGCAATGTGCATTGGACCTGAATCGTTTGTAATAAAGAGATCAAGCTGAGAAATATAAGCCATAAGCTCTCTAAGGGTTGTCTCTCCTGTAAGAATGATTGCAGAGTCTCCAACAAATCTCTTAATTTCAAGGGCAATTGGAGTCTCATCCTTGGAACCAAAAATTATAATGTTTGCATCAAATTTTTTCTTAAGCAGATTTGCCAGAACCCCATACCCATTTGTTTTCCATCTTTTTGCCTCACCGTAGTAAGCTCCTGGATTTATCCCTATATTCATTCTTTCTTCCTTTGCTCCTTTCTTTGAAAGGTTCTCCTTTGCCCATTCCCTCTCCTTTTCTTCAAGATAAAGCTCAATTTTAGGGTTTCCCAGTTTAAAACCAATCTCCTTCAGAATATCAAGATAATAGAAAACATGATGTTTCTTTTCCTTCTTCCATTTTATCCTCTTTGTCAAAAGGAATCCTCTAAAATCCCTTGAGTATCCAATCCTTTCTGGAATCTTTGAAAGAAAAAACTCAAGGGCTGTGTAAAAAGAGTTTGTAAAAAGGAAACCCTTTGAAAAACCTGATCTTTTTATTTTTCTTACATTCTCTTTTAAAATCTCAAAATTCAACCCCTTTCTTATCTCGAGAATTCCATCTATAAAGGGAAGATTTCTGTAGAGTTCAATGACCCAGGGGATTCCACACACCCAGAGTTCAGATTCTGGCATGTTCTCCTTAATTGCTTTTAAAGAAGGGATAGCCATAACAGAGTCGCCTATCCAGTTGGGAACCCTTACAATTATCCGCTCGGTCATTCAATATTTTAATTCTAATTTATGAAAATTTCATCTCTTTTTCTGGTCGGTGACAGTGCTGAAAGCAAATCTTCTATTTTGAAAGGTTTTGTTATCACAAAATCTATTCCAAGTCTCTTCAATCTTTCTATTTCACCTTTTATGTTCCATCCAGTAATGAATCCTATTTTAATGTTAGGATCCTTCCCCTTTATTTTCTCTGCAACTTCCCAGCCCGACATTCCAGGCATTCCAATGTCTGTCATTACAAGATCAAACCTTTCCCTCTCAAATTTTGAAATTCCTTCAATCCCTGTCCTTGCAACAGAAACATTGTATCCGTTCATTCTCAAAATCTCCTCAATCAGATCAATTACATGCTCTTCATCTTCAATTACCAGAATATTCATTGGAGCTTTTTCTTCTTCCGACTTCTTTTCTTTTACTTCCCTCCTTCTCCTTCTCTTTGGAAGAAAAATAGAAACAGTTGTTCCCTTCCCCACCTCAGACTCAATTTTAATCTCTCCTTTGCACTTCTTTATTACTCCATAAGCAAAACTCAGACCAAGCCCTGTTCCTAAAACTCCCTTTGTAGTGAAAAAGGGATCGAAAACTTTGTCAATTTCTGAAGATGGTATACCCCTTCCATTATCCTTTATTTCAATCAAAACTCTGTTCCCTTTTGAAACTGAAGAGATTTTTATAAAACCTTCCTTTTCTATTGCCTCTATAGAATTCAAAATTATGTTTACAAGGGCCTCCCTGAGCTCAGAAAGATAACCTTTTACAAAAAGACCTTCTTCAAGCTCCTTTTTTATCTCTATCCTCTTTCCCATTGCCTGTGCCTCATTTTTCCATTTTATTTCTGTAAGCTGTATAGCCTCTTCAATCGGATTTTTGACATCTAAAATTTCCGGCTTCTCCTTTTCCTCGGTTTTTGAAAAACCCAATAATCTTTTAACTATTTCCGCTCCACCAAGGGAGGCTTTCTCTATAATTTCAAGGTTCTTTTTGATTTCCGGATCATCAACTTTTTTTGAGAGAAGCTGAGCCCTCGCAAGTATAGCTGAAAGGATGTTGTTAAATTGATGGGCTATCCCTGCTGAGACAATTCCAAGAGCCCTCATTTTCTCTGTCTGAATCATTTTCCTTTGACTTTCCTTTAGTTTTCTCAAGGTTTCTTTAACATCTTTAAAAAGTTTTGCATTTTCAAGGGAAAGGGCTATTTGATTGGCAATTGTTTTCAGAAGATCAAGGTGCCAGGGGGTGAAGGCTTTCTTCTTATAACTCTGAATTGAAATTACTCCGAGAACTTTATTCTTTTGCATTATTGGAACTCCAATGTAAGACTGGGTTACTTTTATTATCACAATAGGTTTAACTGGAAGAGAATCCTTTTCCTTTTCGTAGTCAGTGAACATTAATGGCTTTTTATTATTTATTATCCAGCCAGTAAGTCCTCTTGCCTGAGAAATTCTCATTGGCTTTATTTTTATGGGTTTTCCTCTGTCAAGAAAGAATGGGAATGAAACCATATTCTTTTCGTAATCACAAATTGCAAGATAGCAAGTATCAACATTGAATAATTCCATTATTTTCTTTGAAATTATCTTGTAAAGTCTTTTTGGGTCAAGGGTTGAAATGGAAACATTGCTGATTTCATTTACAATTCTCATTTCCTCAAGCCTTTTCTTAATTTCCTCATAAAGGGTTGCATTTCTAATTGCAACAGAAATCAGGGAAGCAAAGGATTCAAGCACTCTCAGATGCTCTTCATTGTAAGCGTTAAGGGAAGGGCTTTCAAGATCCAAAACTCCGATTACCTCTCTCTTGTATTTTAAAGGGACAGCTATCTCAGAGAGAATTCCTGGCGCTCCAGCAATGTATCTACTGTCCTTTCTAACATCAGGGACAATTATCGGTTCTTTCAAAAGGAAACAATTCCCTGTTATCCCTTTTCCAATTTCAACTATACCTTGAAACTCATCGAGCTTCGGACCTAAATAGGCTTTCACTTCAAGGGCGTCCATCTCGGGATTGTAGAGGAGAATCCCTCCCGATTTAAAAGGCACAAGAGGTTTTAGATTTATTATTATCCTGTTAAGCAATTCCTCGAGATCAAGTATTCCTGGAAGCTCCTTTGATATGTTGTAAAAAGTTGATATTTCCCTTATCCTTCTCGTCAAATCATTGTATAACTCAACATTCTCTATCATTACAGAGAGCTGGAGAGCCATTGTTGATATTGTCTCAATATCTTCCTTTCCAAAGGCGTTTAGATTTTCGGACTGGACATCAATCACACCTACTACATTCCCCTCTTTGTTTTTAATTGGAACAGCAATTTCTGAATTAACCTCATGGAAATAAGGAAGATAGTAAGGGTCTTTTTTTACATCTCCTGAAACATAAATTTTCCCTGTTTTAAAAGCTCTTCCAATTATTCCCCTTTCAGGGCTCTGGCTATAATTTTTGGGGACTTTTTCTTTTAGCCATCCTCCCCTCGCAACCTGAATTAGTTTATTTGAGGATCTTTCATAAATCAGAATGAAGACAAAGGGATAATTTCCGATTTTCTGCAAAAGCTCGACCGCCTCCTTATAGATCTGGTTTATGTCAATGGAAAGGGTGATAGCTTTTCCAAGATTTGCTATTGCTTTAAGCTGTTTTATTGTCTTTCTTTGTTTTTCGAAAAGGGATGAATTGGCAATTGCCAGTGCAACAAGTTCACCGAAAGCCATTGCAATCTCTTTTTCCTGTTCAGAGTAATTTTTGGGGAAGTTATGATAGTAAACGATGAATCCAACGAGTTCACCTTTGTAAATGCATGGGATAACAGAAAGGCTTCTATAGTTACCAATTTCAGCCATCTTCTTTGAGAAAGGATTTTCAATATTATAAATATCCTCAAAAAAAATAGGTTTAAGAGTTGCGATGACCTTTGCTCCCTCAACATTCCTCAAGTTTTCAAAAAGTTCCTTAAAATAGTCCTCTTTCAGACCTGAATAAAAATATCTCTTTACCTCTTCCCTTCTTCTATCAACGACAAAAATAGCCCATTTTTCAGCTCCCAGTATCTTTGAACTTTCCCTTCCTATAAAGGGAAGGGATCTGGAAAGATTCATCTCAGAACTTATTCTTAAAGTTATTTTCTCAAGAGCTTTTATTCTTCCAAGATGCTCCTGAATTTCCCTTGTTCTCTCCTCAACTTTTTTCTCAAGGGACTTTCCCCAGGTTTCAATCTCCCTGAAC
>JBBIMS010000075.1:0-7639 GCA_037444285.1 Candidatus Aminicenantota bacterium
GATATCCAGGAGAACAAGATCTCCCTTCCTTATCTTTGTTGACAACTCCTTTGTTGGCTCATAGTGAGGATTTCCAGCATTGGCGTTTACAGCTACAATAGGATTCATTCCATCAGAGGTTATACCTTCTTTTTCAAACAATTTCAAAATATACTGCTGAATATCAAATTCAGTGAATTCCTCGTTTCTCTTTAATCTTTCCCCAATCTCTTTGAAACTCATCTCCATGATTTTGTGGATCTTTTCTCCAGCCCTTTTGTGGGAGGCAAATTCCTCATCGTCAAGGACAGCTTCAAATATCTGGATAAGATCAGCGGAGGAGAGAACCTCTATGCCAAAACTTCTTACAAGTTCTACAGTGCCGGCATCTACTGTGGAAATGTAAGGGATTGAATTCATTGGTGAGTATTGCATGGCAATTTTCTTTGTCCCTTCAAGGATCTTCCTCAAAAGTTCAATCCTCTCCTGCCATTTAAGATAAATGAATTTTTCTCCCGGAAGAGAATCCAGTTTCTCCTTTTCAATGTTGTGGACAAGCTTTTTTGGTTCTCCCTTTGCAGGGATCAAATAATACCATCTTCTGGTAGCAAGTTTTCGAGGATCAAGCTTCAAAACCCTGTAAGCTATAGGGTCCCTGCAATGGAAATCGTAAAATAGCCAACCATCAAGCCCGAATTCCTTTAATTTTTTTTGAATTTCTTCAATTAACATAGAAATTCCTCCTTCTAATTAATAGATAATAAATCTCAGTAATAAATAACAACTGTAAAGAATCCGGAATTGTCTCCGAGGAAGTCATCATTAATACCAAGATAAAGTCTACCAGATGCTGGCATTCTAAATTCCCTCTTCTGATTTCCTATATAGAATGCTCCTGTATTCCCGATCCTTCCAATTAGAGCCCCTGTGCTCTCGCCCGGTATTGGTTTGTTATCGTTCCAGATTTTTTTCAGTTCTCCTTCAGGACCTATCCTGCTTCGAGAGGCACCTGGTCCAATCCTTATTGTTCCTTTTGTCTCAAAAAATAGTATCTGTCCTTCTTTAACATCTATTAAAGTGTCGAGCCATGGAACATTGGCAAAAACTGTTACTGCCTTCTGCCTCTTTCCTCTTTTCATCTCTTCAATGTATCTGTCTTCTTCAGAAATTTGACTCTGTTCAACCTCTTCTACAAACTCAATTCTCACAACCTCTGTTTTTGGTATCCTCAAAGTCTGAGCTCTGTATCTATCCTGAACATCAAAATAGATTATGCCATTTGAGTAGCCTGCGAGTTCACCGTAATAAACCTCTCCATTCCTAAGGACAATTTTGTCGGCGTTTAAAGCAGAGATAAAAATAAACAAAACTAAAGTAAAGAAAAACATTCTCTTAAACATTTAAGAACCTCCTAATTTATCTCATCCAGATTTTCTTTTATTTTTAAAAAGCCATTTACAATATCATCCATATCTTCCTTTTCTCCCAGCAAAACCCTCTGATTCAACCAGAGAGCCTCTTCATTGCATGCCCTCTCTGTAACTGGTAAATTCAGACTCTCATAGTCAATACTAATTCCGAGGGATTTGAATATTTTCTTTAAATCATCTCCTTTGAAAACAGGTTGTTTGTAGAGGGGGAGGGAATAGCCTGCATAAACAGGTATACCTTCTGCATTCAAAATTTTTATTATTTTTTCTTTTGGTATTTCTCTAAAATATCTTTTGTCGTATCGGATAATAAAGAGATGGTAAGAATGTGCTGTAGCTCTTTCATCTCTTTTTAGGGGCTTTATCCCTTCAATTTCCGAAAGCTTTCGGGAAAGATAGAGGGCATTTTCTTCCCTTTTTTTTCTAAGCTTCTCGTATCTTTCAAGCTGAGCAATTAAAATTGCAGACTGAAATTCAGTTATTCTAAAATTTGAGCCCAAAAGATAATGCTTATACCATGTTTTACCTTCCATCCTTCCACAGTTAACATAGGATGCAATTTTCTCGGCAAGATCCTCATTGTTGGTCAGAATTATTCCACCCTCTCCGGCAGTTATATTTTTTGAAGATTGGAAACTGAAAACTCCACAATTGCCAATTGCACCTATTTTTTTCCTTTCCCATTCAGAACCCCATGCCTGAGCAGAATCCTCGAGAATAAATAGCCCTTTTTTCTCGGCAATTTTTTTGAGGGAACTCAAATCAGCAGGATGACCTCCGAGATGAACAGGTATAATACCTCTGGTTCTACTTGAAATCATCTCTTCGACAGATTCAGGAGAAATATTGTAAGTCTCAGGATCTATGTCTGCAAATACAGGAACTCCTCCAGCCTCAAGAATTACTGATGCAGTTGCAATGAAGGTGTAAGCAGGAACAATTACCTCATCCCCCGGCTTTATATCCAGAGTTCTGAGGGAGGCATAAAGTCCTGTTGTTCCCGATGAGACAGCCTTTGCAAATTTTGCATTGTGATAGTTTTTGAATAAATTCTCAAACTCCTTTGTCTTTTCTCCATGGAGACTCCCCCATTTTCCTGATTTTAGAACCTCTAAAAGAAGTTCCTCTTCCCTTTTATCCCAGATAGGCCAGGAAGGAAAATCTTTATCTCTTACAGGCTTGCCGCCGTTTATAGCAAGTTCCATCTATCCAAGCCATTCCCCTTCACATATGATCTCGCATGGACCAGTAAGATAAACTCCATCCTCAAGCCATTCTACCATTTGCTCTCCTACGCGAGTCTTAACTTTCACTTTCCTTTCAACAAGCCCTTTTATCATGGCTGAAAGGGCAGAAGCACAGGAACCTGAGCCTGAGGAGAAGCTTTCGCCCACTCCCCTTTCCCAGAAAAGAACCTCAATTTCATTTTTATTTAAAACCCTTACAAGTTCTACATTTGCCTTTTTTGTAAAGAATGGATGAGACTCAATCTCTTTACCTATCTGTTGCCATTCAATTGTCGATGGGAATTTGTTAAAGAAAACTGCGCAATGGGGGTTTCCAAGGGAAATACATGTGACATAGTATGTTCTCTGGCCAATGGTCAAAGGATAATCAACTATTATATCGTATCGGTTTCCATTATTGAAAGAAACATCTTCCGATGAGAAAAGGGGAACCCCCATGTAAACTCTTAAATGGAAGGTGTTTTTTTCTTTTTCGAGCAATTCACACTTTCTTTCACCAGCCAGAGTTGAGAAACTTATGCTCTCTCCTTTTATCAGCCCTTTGAAGAGAAGGAATGCTGAAGCACATTTGAGTCCATTTCCAGAAACTTCAGCTTCTGAGCCATCTGAATTGAATATTCTGAATTTTACTTTACTCTCTTGAGTGTTCAAGCCTGAAAGTATAACAAGACCATTTGCACCTATTCCGAAATGTCTGTCACAGATTTTCTGGGAAATGGCTGAAAAATCATAATTTTGAGGTTCCTCTATATAAGACACAATAAAATCATTTCCAGATGCATGAGCTTTTAGAAATCTCATGGCAATCTTAAAGAAACGAGAAATTCCTGATCATCTCTCCATATTAGAAAGAGGACACTGTCCCCGGATCTTAACCTTGAGAGAATTCTTCCGAATTCATCAGTGTTTCTCACAGGTGTCCTGTTTATCTCAAGAATCATATCTCCTCTTCTAAGACCTGCCTCCTCTGCAACGCTACCCCTTCTAACTCTTGTTATAACAACCCCAGCTCTTGGATAACCGTATTCCCTTGCCTCCCTTGAAGTTATTGTATCCACATCAATTCCAAGATCTCCTGCTCCTTCCTCTCCTCTCCTTCCGTATCTTACCGGACTCTCTTGCTCCTCAAGCTCTCCTACAGTTACTTGCAAATTAATCTCTTTTCCATCTCTTATTACCTTTAGAGAAACTTTTTTCCCTGGTTCAGTCTGACCTATCATTGCTCTAAGCTGGGATGGGCTACCTACTGGTTTACCGTCAAATTCTATTATCACATCATAACTCTTTAAACCAGCCTTATCTGCCGGACTTCCTCTCTCAACACGAGATACAGCCGCACCCTTTAAGCTTGGAAGATTTAAAACCTTTGCCATCTCCTCTGTAACTGGATTTGGCAATATGCCGAGATAACCTCTTATTACTCTTCCATTCTTTTTCAACTGCTCCATTACAAATTTTGCCATATTTGATGGAACCGCAAATCCTATCCCTATGTTTCCTCCCGATGGGGTTAAAATTGCAGATGTCATCCCGATAACTTCCCCTTTCATATTTACAAGGGGACCTCCACTATTTCCCCTGTTTATAGCAGCATCAGTTTGAATAAAGTCTTCATAATCTGCTATTCCGAGCTGTCTACCTTTTGCTGAAACTATCCCTGCAGAAACAGTGACATCGCCCTGTAAAATGTCTCCGAGAGGGTTTCCTATAGCGAGAACCCACTCTCCAACTTCAACCTTTGAAGAATCCCCGAGAACCACATAGGGCAAGTTTTTTCCGTCAACTTTCAAAAGAGCAACATCAGATTTTTTGTCTGCCCCTATTATCTTTGCATTATAAATTTTCCCTTCCAA
This sequence comes from Candidatus Aminicenantota bacterium, assembly GCA_037444285.1. Taxonomy (GTDB): domain Bacteria; phylum Acidobacteriota; class Aminicenantia; order JBFLYD01; family JBBIMS01; genus JBBIMS01. The sequence goes on from JBBIMS010000075.1 coordinate 4,510, forward strand.
TGTTGTTACCTTTACTGAAACTGCGTTCTCTATAACATGATTATTGGTGAGAATGTATCCATCCGTGCTTATTATGAAACCAGAGCCAATTCCTGTTGTTCTTCTCCTTTCCTCAGGTATACCGAAAAACCTTCTGAAGAAATCATCATCTCCCCAGAAATCGAAAACGCTGGTTTTGTACTCTATGGTGCTCTCAACCCTTACAACAGCTGGTTTTACCTTTTTAACAATATCTACAAAGGAAAAAGAACTTTGAGAAAGGGAGGGCACTTCTCTCTGGGACTCCAGATTTGGAGAGTTTATGTCATGAGCGTTTGGCTTACTGGATAAGAAAAGAAAAATTGAAAGAGCGGCAAGCAATAAAGCTATGCCTGAAGAGATAGAAAGGACTATCTTTGTCTTCATATTCTGCCTCCAATCATTTTTAAAATTATCATAAGATTCCATTGAAATCAAATTTCTTATATATAAATTTAGACATGGCATTCTGTCAGTAAGTTTCAAAAATGCATTAAACATTTGGTTATCTCTTAGCGTAATAAATCTTATGAGAGACAATTTTCGACCCCTTGACAGGCATTTAATATAAATATATTATATTAAATTTGAGGTGATTTATGAAGAGGATTGGTTATTTGGTTTCTCTTCTATTGCTTCTTGCTCTAACAGTCTTTTCCCAGACCACTGTTCAGGAGGAAGCATACAAGCTCTATATCAATGCTATCAATGAGAAAAACGCTGACGCAAAAATTCAGCTCCTGGAACAGTATATTGCTCAGTATGGGAAGATTGGGCTAGATTACGATAAGTATGTCTATGCAAATTTAGCCATTGCCTATAATCAGAAAGGTAACCACGAAAAAACAGTGGAGCACGGGGAAAAGGCTTTAAACTTTCAGGATATTGATACCCTGACAAAAATCAATCTCTATCTCATGGTTTCAGGTGCCTACAACGAGTTAAATAGGAACCTCGAGAAGGCTTCGAATTATGCAAAAATGGCTAAGGATTTAGCAACTGCTCAGATGGAGAGCGGATCCAATGTTCTTTCCCGGGATCAGTGGACGAAGTTGATTGCCGGCGCTTCATTCCTCGAAGGCTCCCTCCATGTTAAGAGAGGAGAACTGAGAGAAGGAATAGAGAAATGGACAGAGGCTTACAAGGTTTTAAAATCCCCTCAGATTTTGAGGCAGTTCAAAGTGAATGGCATAAACCAGTATACCCAGAAGAAATTTTCCAACGCAGAGCTTTTCTTCAGGAGTCATTACGAACTCAGTGGAGATCCAGAAACTGCCTATTGGCTTGCAAAAACCTATTTCTACCTCAACAAGTATGATGATGCTGAGAAATATTCTCTGATTGCTTACGACAAGAGGAAAAATTCTGAGATAGCTTTAAATCTTGGAATTATTTACAACAAAAAGAATAAACCTGACGAGGCTCTTAGATACTTTGCTGAGGCTGTGGTTTTAAATAGCCATAGTAAGTTTTCAGCAGATGCAAAAAAATATTTGGAGAGCCTCTATCAAAAGAAATATGGAAGTATAGAAGGGATTGAAAAGGTTCTTGCAGACGCCAAGAAAAGACTTGGTATATCTTAAAAAGATTTCAATCTTAAAAATTAAAATAAACTATCCCAATGAATAGGGAAGAAGCGGAAAAAAGGATAAAGGAATTAAGGGAGGAGATAAGATATCACGAGAGAAAATATTATGTGGAAAATGCTCCTGTAATATCAGACTATGAATTTGATATGCTCCTTAAAGAGCTTGAAAAACTTGAAAGCCTTTTCCCTGAACTAATAACTCCTGACTCCCCGACCCAGAGAGTTGGAGGGGAACCTGCTGAAGGTTTCCCTACTGTCTATCATGAGAAGCAAATGCTCAGCCTTGACAATACCTATTCCTATGAGGAGATAAGGGAATTCGAAAAGAGGATTAAGAGAATAATTCCTGATGAAAAAATTGACTATGTGGCAGAGTTAAAGATAGATGGGCTGAGCATGTCAATTATTTATGAGAATGGGATGCTCTCAAAGGGAGTTACAAGGGGAGATGGAATAAAGGGGGAGGATGTAACCCATAATGTGAAAACCATAAGAAGCATTCCCCTCAAAATAGAAGAAAATAGAAAAGTTGAGGTAAGGGGCGAGATTTACCTTCCCTACCCTTCCTTTAGAAAAATAAATGAGGAGAGGCTTGAAAGGGATGAGCCTCTTTTTGCAAACCCAAGGAATGCAGCGGCTGGCTCAATGAGGACTCTTGATCCAAAAGAAGTTGCTGGAAGAGGACTGGACTCCTTTATCTATTACATTTTTGTGAATGGGGAAGAACCCTATGAAACTCACTGGGAAAATCTCGCCTTTCTAAAAAAACTTGGCTTTAAAACCAATCCCAATTCAAGATACTGCAAAGATATAGAAGAGGTTATAGAATTTTGTGAGGAATGGAGGGAAAAGAAGGAAAAACTCGATTACGAAATAGATGGGGTGGTTATAAAGGTGAATTCAATAAGGCTTCAGAAGATTCTTGGTGCAACTTCAAAATTTCCAAGATGGGCTATTGCTTACAAGTATCCTCCAAAGCAGGCTGTTACAAAATTAAAGGAGGTTATAGTTCAGGTTGGAAGAACAGGAGCTTTAACCCCAGTGGCAGTTTTTGATCCTGTTGAGCTTTCTGGCTCAACTGTTTCAAGAGCCACCCTTCACAATGAGGAAGAAATACAAAGAAAGGATATAAGGATAGGGGATTACATAATTGTTGAAAAAGCTGGTGAAGTAATCCCATATGTGGTAGGACCTGTGAAGGAAAGGAGAACTGGTGAGGAAAAGGTATTTTCAATGCCAAAAAATTGCCCTGTATGTGGGTCAGAGGTTTATAAGCCTGAAGGAGAAGTTATATCCCGCTGTCTCAATGCTTCCTGTCCTGGAAAGTTAAAAGAAGCAATCCTCCATTTTGCATCAAGGAAAGCAATGAACATTGAGGGGCTTGGCGATGCTCTTGTTGATCAGCTTGTAGAGAAGGGGATCGTTCGAAGCATATATGATCTTTACAACCTTAAATATGAGGATCTTGTTAAACTTGAGAGGATGGGACCTAAGAGTTCAAGGAATCTCCTTGAGCAAATTGAA
>JBBIMS010000076.1:0-7593 GCA_037444285.1 Candidatus Aminicenantota bacterium
GTCCTCTCTTTCACCTTTTCCTCGAGGAAATCTCTTGCGTCCTTCAGTTCCTTTTCCCTTTTAGAGAGATTTTCAGCCATAAAATTGACACTTCTTACAAGTTCCTCAAACTCCTCCATTTCAATTGGAGGGATCCTTTTTTCATAATTTCCCTTTGAGATCTCTGTTAGATGATTTGAAAGAAGCCCTACAGGTTTTGCTATTTCAGATGCTATTAATCTATTCAGAACAGATATTGCTGCTATTAAAAGAATTCCAAGAAGGATAAATGAAAGCCTCGCTTTTTCCAGACCCTTCTCCATATTTTCTGTGGAAAATGTGAGAATGATTGTTCCCCAGGGTTCAGAGGAACCTTCCACCTTTACAGGAACATAAACATCAATAACAGGGATTTTTTTATTTTCCTGAAATAAAATATATTTTTTTGATATTTCAGTCTGAAGGTGGAGATGAGAAAAGGGAATAGAATATTTCTTTCCAATCCAGATTTCATCCTTACTGGAGACCCTTACAAAATTTTCCCTGTCAACAATGACAAGGGATAGCAACTCTTTATGTCCAATGTTTTTTGCGAGTCTTTGAAGCTCCTCCCAGTCATAGTAAAGGAAGAAGGGCAAAGAGGATTCTACAAAAGTATTTGCCAGAAGCTCAGCACGGTTTATAAGGTTTCTTTTAAATGAACTTCTCATAAATATTTCAGCAGTTATAAAAACAGAAACAACCAGAACTAAAACAGTGATTGTCAAAAAAAGGAAGATCTTCCTTCTATAAGATATTTTCATTTTTTTAACTTTACCCTTCTAAAATCTGTGTCAATCAGACCATTATAAGAAACTTTAAGTCCTTCAATATTTTTCCTCACAATCAAAACAGCTTTATCAGTAAAGAGGGGAACTATAGGAATGTCTCTGTAGACAAGGTTTTCTATTTCCTGATAAATTTTTATTCTTTTGCTGTAATTGTTTTCTTCAAGAACTTTAAGAATTAATCTGTCAACTTCTGGATTGAAGTAATTGGAGCAATTTACAGGAGATTTTGAGTAGAATAGAGGATAGATAATTCCAAAGGCTTCAGGAATGTCAGCGTGGTATGTTTCAATAAATATCTGAAATCTTTTTTTATCGAGTATATCCCAGTAATCTTCTTCTGAAACTTTTTTAGGTCTTAGATCAAGTCCCAGCTTTGAAAATTCACCTTCTATCAAAGAGAGAAATTTTTTGATGAAAGGGGTATCAGAATAGAAAGGAAGATATATTGTCCCAATCTTTTCCCTCATTTTAATTTCATCAATTATTTTTTTTGCAGTAGAAAAATTATACTCTCCGTAAGGAAGGGAAACCTCATATCTGTGGAGTTTCCTGGGGACAGCATACGGAAAGTAAACGCAATGATTCCCCAGCTCCTCTGCAATTTTTTTTCTATTTATCCCCAGAAAGAGAGCCTTTCTAAAATCTTTGTTGTTGAAGGGATGGATGGAAAGGTTGAAGGTAAGGAAAGTGAAGGAATAGAGCTCCTCCTCCATCTCTATTGCATCTGAATCAGGAGGGAGCTTGAAGAAGTTTCTACCTGGAGAAAAGAATATATCCACCTCTCCCTTTTTGAAATGGGCGAATCTTTCTTCAACAGGAATTCCCAAATAATCAATTAAAATAATCCTTTCTATCAGCGGAGTACCTGCAAAGTAATTGGGATTCCTAACAAGAGAGACTCTTTTCCTTTCTATCTTTTCAATAGAAAAAGGTCCTGAACCTATCAGCTTTCCGTTCTTTTCTTCATAAACTATTTTAAAGGCAGGGTTTGCAAGAAAGTAAAGGAAAAATGGGTATTTTTGGGATATTCTTACTTCAATTTCGTATTTTGATTTCAAAGTAATCCTTTTTTTCACATCTTCAAAGGAGCTATTATCCTTTCCTGTCAAAATTCTAAAAAATTCCTTTACAATTGGATCCCTCTTAAAGGCAATTTTGTGTAATCTTTCAATGGACTTTAAAAAATCCTCTGCTTCAATAGGTTTCCCATTATGAAATTTTAAATTTTTTTTCAATTTGAATTCATATACAAGTCCGTCAGGAGATATTTTCCAGAAGTCTGCAAGATCAGGGAGGATCCTCTGATATGGATCGAGTTTCAGAAGTCCACTGTAGACATTGTTCAGAATTAGCCAATCCTCAACAAAGGAATATCCAGCAGGGTCGTAGAATTTGCTGGCACTAATTTCAGAAATGGGCCAGAAAATCTTCAATGTATTTTCCGAAGAGAAAGAGTAAATAGAAAAGAAAATTAAAATAAAAAGGAAAAATTTTACTCTCATTCTAAATTTATATCAGAATTTTTCAGAAATTAAAAGGTAGAGCAAGGAAAATAGAAGATAATGTGGTGTAAATCACACTTTTAGATCTCTTGCTCTAACCCTTCATTTAAAATTGCTATGTAGCAGGGAAAATATTTTAAAGATTGATATTTCATGCCTTTGTAAGCCTTTCCCCTTTGCCTTTTGATTTTGGCTTCTGATATTAATATAATAGTTTTCTTAATTAAAATTTTAAAAAGGAGTCATTCATGGAAAAGGACGAAATTCTTGAAAATGAGGAGGCAAAAAAAAGAAGGAAAAATCCTTCAAAAACTCCTCATTCAGTAATAATTGTCCCTGAGCTTTGTAAGGGCTGTGATATCTGTATTTCTGTTTGTCCAACTGGCGTTCTCCTTCTCGAAGACAATGAGAAATCAATTCATGGTGTAATTGCAAAGGTGGATGCTCCTGAATATTGCACTGGATGCATGCTCTGCGAGTTAAGATGTCCTGATTTCGCTATATATGTTGATCTTGATAAGAGAGGAGAGGGAGAACTCAGATTTTATAAGGAGGCGAAAATTGGGAAAGAAGGTTATACTGCCAGGTAATTATACGGTAGCTGAGGCAGCTGTTGCTGCTGGATGTAGGTTTTACGCAGGTTATCCAATAACACCTTCTTCAGAACTTGCAGCAAGGATGTCAGAACTTCTTCCAGAGGTTGGAGGTGTTTTCATCCAGATGGAGGATGAGATTGCCAGTATGGGAGCAGTTATAGGAGCTTCTCTATGTGGTCTCAAATCAATGACTGCAACTTCAGGACCTGGTTTTTCCCTCAAACAAGAGCATATAGGAATGGCATGCATTGCAGAGGTTCCCTGTGTAATTGTCGATGTTATGAGAGGAGGACCTTCAACAGGTTTACCAACAAAGCCATCTCAAGGGGATGTTATGCAGGCAAGGTGGGGGACTCATGGAGATCACTATCTAATTGTTCTCGCACCCACTTTTCCCAATGAAGTGTTTATTACAACAATCAATGCTTTCAATCTATCAGAGAAATTCAGGACTCCTGTTATTCTTCTTCTCGATGAAGTTTTAGCTCATTCCCATGAGGTGGTTGAGATTCCTGACCCTTCCGAGTATGAGATAATTGAGAGGGAACTTCCTTCCAACAATGAGAAGGATCTAAAAATCTATGAGAGGGAAATGGGTAAACCTCCTGTTTACCCGAACTTTTTCTCAGGCTGGACGATTCACATAGAAAGTCTTGAGCACGATGAGAAAGGCTACCCTACAACAGTTCCCTCAAAGGTGGAAAAACTCCAACTTCTTAGGAAGAGGAAAATAGAGGATCACCTTGATGAGATTATTTTCTGGAAGGAACACATGCTTGAGGATGCTGAGGTAATGGTTTTTGCTTTTGGGACACCGGGTCGGTCTGCTCTGGAAGCAGTCAATATGGCAAGAGAGGAAGGGATAAAAGCAGGACTTTTCCAGCCTGTGACAATATGGCCCTTCCCTGAAAAGGAATTAAAAGAGAAATTTAAGAAAATAAGGAAAGTAATTGTTGTTGAAATGAACCTTGGACAGATAATTTATGAGGTTGAAAGGGTTGCCAATGATAATGTGAGGGTTGAGGGTGTTTTGAAGATGGATGGAACCCCTATTCCTCCCTTTCAAATTCTTTCCAAGATAAAGGAGGTCCTCCAATGATTGGCTATGAAAGATACCTTAGGTACGAGACATTTCCAACTTACTGGTGCCCAGGCTGTGGCATAGGTGTAGCCTTTAAAGCTATGGCAATGACATTTGACAAACTTGGCTGGGATCCCAATGACATTGCGGTTGTCTCTGGAATAGGTTGCACAAGTAGAATAACTACCTATGTAAATGCCAATACATTACACACAACCCACGGTAGAGCTTTGACTTTTGCAACAGGAATTAAGCTTGCAAGACCTGATAAAAAAGTTGTTGTTTTTTCGGGAGATGGCGATGCTCTGGCTATAGGAGGGAATCATTTCCTCCATGCATGCAGAAGAAATCTTGATATAAAATTGATAATTGTAAATAACTCAGTTTATGGGATGACAGGTGGGCAGGTATCTCCCACAACTCCTGCTGGCTTTCTGACAGAGACAACCCCCTACGGAAACAGAGAACCTGTCCTTGATTCTGTTAAGGTTGCAATAGCTTCGGGTGCAACATATGTTGCAAGAGAGGCTGTGACAAGACCTTTCTTTCTACAAAAAGTTATTGAGAAGGCTTTTTCCCACAAGGGTTTCTCTGTTGTTGAGGTAATTTCCAACTGTCATATAAACCTTGGAAGAAAGAATAAATTGAGAACACCTTTAAGAATGCTCAAGTGGATTGAAAGTAGAATAGTCCCTCTTTCAAAGGCTCAGTCGATGAAACCTGAAGAACTTGAGGGTAAAATTGTTGTCGGTGAATTCGTTGAGATTGAAAGACCCGAATACACTGAGCTTTATTACAATGAGATAGTAAAAAAGGCTAAGGAAAGAAGAAAGGAGAGGGAAGAACTGGAAGAAGAGTCAAGAGGAGATTGAAGGAGGATAATATGAAGGATCATTTTGAAATTAGATACAGTGCAATTGGGGGGCAGGGGATAATTACTGCTGGAGCAATTCTTGCTGAAGCCATTGTTCATTATGAAAATAAATACGCTACCCAGAGTCCAACCTACACCTCTCAAGTGAGGGGTGGACCAACAAAAGTTGATGTAATAATCGACAGAAATGAAATTGTTTACCCCTATGCAAAAGCCATTGATTTCTATCTTAGCACAGGAAACAATCCTTTTCATTTGTATTTAAAAGATGTCAAAGATGATGCAATAGTAGTTGTAGATTCAAATCTTGTGGAAGAGTTTGAACCAAAGAACTGGAAGGTTTTTCGAGTTCCCATAATTGAAGCAACAAAGAGAGAGATTGGAAATATTGTTGTCACATCTGTTGTTGCCCTTGCAATTACTGTTAAGTTAACAGGAGTAATTTCAGAGGAATCACTGAAGAAAGCAGTTTTAAGAATGGCTCCAAAGGGAACTGAGTCAATGAATCTTGACGCAATAAGGCTTGGATACGAACTTATAGGGAAAAAATAAATAATTTACTGCCCAATTGATGGAATTAGAATTATTCACAGGGCTTCAGAAATATTTTTGTTTAAATTTTACAGTTTTAAAGAAACTCCATGGATTAAAAGCTGAAGAGATTTTATCCTTTGATTTAAAGGATTTATTAAATTTAAGGTTAAAAGAGGAAGATGCTGATTTTATAGTTTCAAAGGAGGTTTTAAAAGATGGGGAGGAGGAGCTAAAGAGAGCTGAAAAAGAAAATGTATTTATAATTTCAAAATATTCTCCCTACTTTCCTCCCCTTCTTAAAGAGATTAATTATTGTCCTTTTGTAATCTGGGTAAAGGGGAAAAAGGAAACTCTTTCAAAACCTTCTGTATCAGTTGTAGGGACAAGGAATTGCACATCCTATGGAAGGGTTGTTGCAGATTCCCTTTCTTCAGAGCTTTCAAAAAGGGGGTTGGTTATTGTTAGTGGACTTGCTAAGGGTATTGATACCATAGCCCATTCATCAGCGATTGAGAGTGGGGAGACAATAGCAGTTCTTGGTTCTGGAGTTGATAGAATTTATCCATCCGAGAATAAAAGAATCGCTTCTAAGATTGAGGAGAGGGGAGCAATTATTTCAGAATTCCCCCTTGGAACAAAAGCTCTTCCCTATCATTTTCCCATGAGGAACAGAATTATAAGTGGCATTTCCTATTTGACTGTTGTGGTGGAGGCATCGGAGAGGAGCGGAGCATTAATAACAGCTAAATGGGCTCTTGAGCAGGATAGGGATGTCCTTTCAGTTCCTGGTCCCATTACTTCTAAAGAAAGTAAAGGGGCAAATCTATTGATAAAACAGGGAGCAAAGCCTGTTCTTTCATGGGAAGATATATGGGAGGAGATTCCGTCTTTTGTAAAAAGGAATTTGTCAGAGAAATTGGAAGAAAGGAAATCTGATCTTTCTCCTGAAGAAGAAAGAATTTTATCGCTGATCCCATATGACTCTGAAATAAACATTGATGAGCTTTCCCTTTCATCGGGGCTTCCAGTTTATGAGATTTTCCCAATTCTTTTTCAGCTTGAAATAAAAGGATTGATTATTGAAAATCCTGGAAAGTCTTACCAGAAAAGGATAAGATGAAACCATACAAGGCTTCATGCTTTTCCTTTTCATATAAGAAGGGCGATAAAAGGGCATTAAAAAATATAGATTTAGAAATTGAAGAGGGAGAATTTGTTGGAATTATAGGGAAAACTGGGGCAGGGAAAACAACCCTTACATTAACAATGAATGGAATAATTCCCCATTTTTTAAAGGGTAGAATTGAGGGTTCAGTTCAAATATTCGGAAAAGATCTAATGTCGTGCAAAGTTAGTGATTTTTTCAGGGATGTTGGTATTGTCCTTCAAGATTTTGAAACTCAGATCTTCTCATCCTCTTCTGAAAGGGAAATAGTTTTTGGTCTCGAAAATCTTGGAATTGAGAGAAAAGAAATTGAAAGAAAGCTTGAATTTTTCTCTAAGAAAATGGGAATTTATCGACTTCTTAAAAGGAATCCTTTGTTCCTATCAGGAGGAGAAAAACAGAGATTGGTTGTAACATCTATTCTTGCAATGGAGCCATCACTGCTTGTTTTTGACGAACCAACAACAGATATGGATTTTGAAGGTAGAGAAGAACTTTACTCCCTTTATAATGATATAAAAGGCGAGAAAACCATAGTGGTTGTGGAGCATGAGCTTGAGAGATTGCTGTCCTCAGATAGGATTGTCATCCTTGAAAATGGAGAGATAGTAGCCTCGGGAAAACCGGTGGAAGTCTTTTTGAACATTGAATTGTTTGAAAAGCATTTAATGAAACCCCTTGACATCCCGTTCCTCTTCAAAAAACTAAGGAGTGATGAAATACCCCTTACCCCTGAAATGGGGAAAGAAATCTTTGAAAGGGAGGGTTATAAAGTTATTCCTTCAGAAAAAAAGGGAAGACCATCCTCCAGAATTATTGAAGTTTCAAATCTTTCTTTCTCATATGGCTCAAACTTTGTTCTTAAGAATATTAACTTTGAGATAATGGAGGGTGAAATTGTAAGCATAATTGGACCCAATGGAAGTGGGAAGTCTACCCTTCTAAAATTGATCGCAGGAATTCTTCAACCAGAGAAAGGGAAGATCTTTATAAGAGGGAAGGAAGTTAAAGAGCTGAAATGGAGGATAAATA
>JBBIMS010000077.1:0-7494 GCA_037444285.1 Candidatus Aminicenantota bacterium
CAATAACATTTTTCCTTTCTGGTTTTACTTCTTGAGTAAAAACCATCAGTCCAAGATTTCTTAGATAATTTTCTATATACTCGGAGATTTCCTTTTCACCCTTTCCTCCCTCTACAAGGGAGGGGTTAGTGGATTCTATTTCAATTAGATCCCCAATAACCTTCAGCAAATCCCTTTCGTTTATCAGAAATTTGTCAGTCATTTTTAAGTATAAATTATAATTCAAAAAATCTTTTGTTGAAAAATTTAAGCAAATGTTATATAAAAAATACTAAAAACTTTTTCTGGAGGAGTTTTAAAAGTGCTCGATGAGGCTATTATCTCAAGAGCAATTATTGAATCTTACTTCAATGACCTTCTTAATTTGCTGGATGTTGATGTAATAATTGGCGGAGCTGGACCTTCAGGATTATGTGCTGGATACTATCTTTCAAAAAATGGTTTTAAAACTTTAATTTTTGAAAGTGCTTTGAAAGTTGGTGGGGGTATGCCAGGAGGTGGGATAATGTTCAACAAGATCGTTGTTCAGGAAAATTCCCTTCCAATTCTTGAGGAGTTTGGAGTGAGGTATAAGGAATATAATAAAGGCTATTATGTAGCTGATTCCCTTGAGACAACCGCATGTCTCACAGACAAAGCACTAAAAGCGGGCGCGAAAATTTTAAACCTGATGACAATTGAAGATGTGATAATTAAAGAAAATGAAGTGGGTGGAGTTGTGGTTAACTGGACAAGCGTAAACATTTCAAAGCTGCACATTGATCCTGTTGCATTCAAATCAAAGGTGGTTGTTGATGCCACAGGTCACCAGTGCGAAATTGTAAGAATTGTTGAGAATAAAAGTGGATTAAAATTGACAACTTCTTCAGGAAAGATTGAAGGAGAAAAATCAATGTGGGCAGAACTTGCAGAGAAGTTTACTGTTGAACATACAGGAGAGGTCTTCCCTAAACTTTTTGTCTGTGGGATGGCTGTAAACTCTGTATTTGGCGGTCCAAGGATGGGACCCATCTTCGGAGGGATGCTACTGTCAGGAAAAAAAGTTTCTGATTTGATAATGAAAAGATTGGAAAAGCAATCAAGTTGACAATTGATGATTAAAGAGATATATTATTTTTATTAAATGGAAATAAATATAGCAAAAGGAATCGGTTTCTGTTACGGAGTAAAGAGAGCCTTAGAACTTGCAAGAAAAGCAGCGGATGAAAATGGGGGGATAAGTTGCCTTGGTTCTATCATCCACAATGAAAAGGTTATAAAGAATCTTGAAAGAGAAGGGATACATACTGTAGAAAATATTGATGAGATAAAAACCAAAAGAATAATTGTGCGAACCCATGGTTTACCACCTTCAATTATAGAAGAGATAAAAAAGAGAGGGAAAAAGATAATTGACGGAACATGCCCATATGTAAAAAGGGCTCAAAATATAGCAAAATCATTAAAGGAGGAGGGGTATGAAGTAATTATAATTGGAGATCCATCCCATCCTGAAATTATTGGTATCCAGGGTCATATTAACAATGAAGGTAAAATAGTTCTAAGGGAGGAAGATGCAAAGAGTCTGCCCTTTAGGAAGAAAAGAGGAGTCATTGCTCAGACAACTCAGGATACAGAGCTTTTAAAAAAGCTTTTACCACTAATCAGTGAAAGGACTTATGAATTGAGGGTTTTTAATACAATATGCTCATACACTGTGGATAGACAGAAAGAAGCTGAAGAACTTGCTAAAAAGGTTGATTTAATGTTGATTATAGGAAGTAAAAAAAGCTCTAACACGACAAAACTTTTTCATATTTCAAGGAGAATCCTTCCAAATTCATATCATATTGAATCCCATCAAGAGCTTTCTGTTGAAATGTTTCGCGGAGTGAATAAAGTTGGAGTTATAACAGGAAGTTCAACTCCAGAAAGTGAAATAGAAGAGGTAGTAAAAAAGATTCTTGAAATAGATAGAATTATCCAAAAGGAGAATTACTATGATGAAAAAAGAAGTATCTGAAAATCAACCTCCCTTTGATTGGGAATCTCTTTTAGACCAGTATTATACGGATGGGAAGGAGCTTTCAAAGGGGAAAATAATAAAGGGGAGGATAGTTAAGATAACTCCTAATTATGCTGTTGTAGACATAGGCTTAAAATCTGATGGGATTGTCCCTATTGAAGAGCTCAAGGATTACAGCGGAGAGTTGAAGGTAAAGGAAGGGAGTGAAATTTATGCTTTAGTGGAGGGAAAGTCGGTAAAGGATGGAACAGTTCACCTCTCAAAGGCAAAAGCAGACAAAATAATTGCCTGGGACATAATTGAAAGGGCTTACAAACACGGATTTCCGGTAAGGGGTAGAATTGTGGAGAAAACATCCAATGGTTTTATAGTGGATATTGGCATCCCTGCTATCCTTCCAAAATCTCAAGTAGATTTAGTTCCAGTAAAAAACGAGGATAGCCTTATTGGAAAAGAGTTTAAATTCAAGGTAAGGGAGATAGACAGAAGAAATGAGAAAGTTATAATTTCAAGGAAACAGATTCTCAAAGAGGAAAAAGAGTCGAGAAAAAGGAGAACCCTTGCAACTTTAAAAGAAGGGAAGATAGTAAGGGGTAAAATCACTTCCATAAAAGATTTTGGTGTCTTTGTTGACCTCGGTGGTGTGGAAGGCCTTCTTCATATTAATGATATATCCTGGGGAAGAATTGAGCACCCATCAGAGGTCTTCAGTGAAAATCAAGAAATTGATGTTATGATTTTGAGGCTTGATCCCGCCAATGGAAGAATATCCCTCGGTTACAAACAGAGGTTTCCGGATCCCTGGGAGAATGTTGATAAAAAATATCCTGTTGGGTCAAGAGTTAAAGGAAAGGTTGTTAGTCTAACCGATTTTGGAGCATTTATAGAGCTTGAAAAGGGGGTTGAGGGACTTGTTCACATCTCAGATTTAAGTTGGAAAAGTATTAAACATCCAAAGGATGTTCTAAATACTGGAGATGTAGGAGAGTTTATAGTTCTTGATGTAAAAAAAGCAAAAAAGAGAATTGCCCTCGGTCTAAAACAACTTCTTCCATCTCCATGGGAAATTTTTATAAGCAATCATAAGGAAGGAGACATTGTTCGTGGAAAAATCAAGAATATCACAGATTTTGGTGCATTCATGGAGATTGAAGAAGGAGTTGAAGGACTCATTCATATTTCGGACATCTCATGGTCAAAGATAGACCACCCTTCTGAGGTTCTGAGACCTGGTATGGAGACAGAAGCGGTTATCCTTTCCATAAAGAGGGAAGAAAGGAAGCTCTCCCTCGGAATAAAGCAACTTTCTGAGGCTGTGTGGCGTGATTTCTTCAGCAAGCATAAAGTTGGAGATATAGTGGAGACGAAGATAACAAAAATAGTTAATTATGGAGTATTTGTAGAAGTATTACCTGGTATTGAGGGACTTGTTCACAAGTCTCAACTTTCCGAAGAAAGAATAGATAAAATCGAAGAGCATTTTCAAATAGGTGATAAAAAAGAAGCTGTGATAACAAAGATAGACACTGAAGCAATGAAAATAGCCCTTAGCTTTAAGGCTGTTGGAGAGGAACTAAGGAAAAGAGAGCTGGAAGCTCTTTCCCTTGAAAGGCGATCTGAGGAAAGTGATGGAAAGAAAATTGACAAGGGTGAGGAGTTCAAACAAAAGGGACGGCTTTAAGCTCTAATTTTTTAGAACATGACAAAAAACAAATTGATTGGAAAGATTTCGGAGGATGTGGGTATAAGGAAGGAAGAGGCAGAAGATATTTATTTTATGTTCTTAAAATTCATAATTGACTCCCTAAGAAAGGGGGAAGAGGTAAAAATCTCAGGCTTTGGAACTTTCTATGTTAAAAAGGTTAAGGGAAAAATAGAAATTATATTTAAGCCCTCAGGAAGATTTAGAAAATTATGATGTTTAAATACCTTTATGCTCCCTGGCGTCTCCGCTATATAAAAGAGCTATCTAATAAAAATAAGGGTTGCATATTTTGTGAAGCTCTCAAAAAAGAGGAGCCAGATTCTTTAATCCTTTACAAGGGGAAGAAAAATTTTGTTATAATGAATCTATATCCCTATAACCCTGGACATATTATGATTGCTCCATTCAGACATATCCATAATTTAGAAGAAGCGGAAAAGGAAGAGAGTAGCGAAATGATGGAACTGGCAAAAGCTTCCATAAAAATACTTAAGAAACACTTTTCTCCTGATGGATTCAATATTGGTATGAATATTGGAAAATCAGCAGGAGCAGGTGAGATAGGGCATTATCATCTTCACATAGTTCCCCGTTGGGAGGGAGATTCCAATTTCATAGCCCTTTTTTCCAATACAAAGGTTGTCTCTCAGGAAGTCGGTAAAGTTTACCAGGAGCTGCTATCTTTCTTCAAGGATATTAAAATTGAGTAAAAACCCTTAGGGATGGAAAATCAAAAAGTTGCAAGGATATTTGAAGAAATAGCAGATTTACTGGAGATAAAAGGGGAGAATCCATTTAGAATAAGGGCTTACAGAAAAGCAGCGTTAAACATAGATACTTTGACGGAAGATATTACAAAGTTAATTGAGGAAAAGAGACTTGAAAAAATTCCTGGAATAGGTAAGGATCTCGCCCAGAAAATTGAGGAAATAGTAAGAACTGGAACTCTTGAGCAACTGGAAAAACTAAGAAAGGAGATACCAACATCTCTAATAGAATTCCTTTCAATCCCTGGGTTAGGCCCCAAGACAGCCAAAATTATTTACGATAATCTAAAAATTAAAAGCATTGATGAATTGGAGAGAATGGCAAAGGAACACAAACTCCAGGAGCTTCCTGGCATAAGAGAAAAGACAGAGGAGAACATAATAAAGGGAATTGAAACTTTAAGAGCCGGAAGGGAAAGGAGAAGACTTGATCAGGCAATTTCAATTGCAAGAAGCTTTATAAATGAGCTTAAGAATATCCCAGGGGTAGAAAGGATCTCGGAAGCAGGTTCTGTTAGAAGAAGGAAAGAAACAATAAAAGATATAGATATTTTAATAACTTCCTCCAACCCATCCTATGTAATGGATAGATTTGTTTCTAATCCTATGGTGAGGGAGGTTATTTCTAAAGGAGAAACCCGTTCCTCAATAAGGACAAAGGAGCTAATGCAGGTTGACCTCAGGATAGTTGAACCAGATAGTTTCGGCTCAGCCCTTGCCTATTTTACAGGTTCAAAGGAGCATAATATAAGATTAAGAGATCTGGCTAAAGGAAGAGGATTGAAGTTGAATGAATATGGGATCTTTAAAGAGAAAACTGGAGAAAAAATAGGTGGAAGAGAAGAGGAAGATATCTACAGTATACTCGGACTTCAGTATGTCCCTCCTGAATTGAGAGAGGACAGGGGTGAGGTTGAAGTGGCAAAAGAAGGGGGGATTCCAAAACTTATTGAATTAAAGGAAATAAAAGGAGATTTCCACATTCACTCAAAATGGTCTGACGGAGGGAATTCCATAGAAGAAATAGTTAAATATGCTATTGGAAAGGGATATGAATTTGTCGCAATAACCGATCACTCAAAATCCCTCGGGGTTGCAAAGGGGCTCAATGAGGAAAAGCTTAAGGCTCAAAGGGAGGAAATTGAAAAATTAAGGGGAAAATACCCTCAGATAGAGATCCTCCACGGGATCGAGGTAGACATAAAAAGTGATGGAACCCTTGATTTCGACGATGAAATTCTTTCAAGCCTTGATATTGTCATTGCAGCGATACATTCTGGATTCAAGCAGGATAAGGAAACAATCACTAAAAGATTAATCTCTGCAATGGAGAACCCCTATGTTCACATTGTTGCCCATCCTTCAGGGAGGCTGATTGGAGAAAGGGACCCTTATAATGTTGATATGGAAAAGATCCTGGAATATGCAAAAAACACAGGGACAATCCTTGAAATAAACGCTTATCCCCAAAGACTGGATCTGAGAGATATATATTGTAAAAAAGCAAAAGAATTGGGAGTAAAGATTGCCATAGGAACAGATGCCCACTGGGTTTCTCAACTGGAATATATGGAATTTGGGGTATGGGTTGCAAGGAGAGGATGGCTTGAAAAGGAAAATGTTCTGAATACTTATTCCTGGGAAGAGATTAAAAAAATTCTAAAGAAAAAATAAATTTTCAGGAGGAATCATGGATTTTGAAATTAATGAGGAACAAAAAATTCTCAAAGAGACAATAAAAGAGTTTGCAGAAGAAGAGCTTCTTCCTGCTTCCAAAATTACAGAAAAAGAAGGGAGACTTTCAAAGGAAATAATCAGAAAACTTGCAGAAATAGGGGTTATGGGTATGACTGTTCCAGTTGAGTATGGAGGCTCAGAAATGGATTATATTTCCTGCTGCATAGTAATAGAAGAGCTTGCAAAAGTTTGCCCCTCCACAGCTGTTGCGATTTCTGTCCATACATCTGCCTTTTGCTATCCGATCTTGAAATTCGGGACAGAGGAACAGAAGAGGAAATATCTTCCAAAAGCAGCCTCTGGAGATATACTGGGAGCTTTCTCCCTTACTGAGCCATCAGCTGGCTCAGATGCCTCGGCAATTCAAACCAGAGCAAAAAAAGAGGACGGATTTTATGTCCTGAATGGAACAAAAAACTGGGTTACATCAGGTCCTGATGCAGGTGCTTTTGTTATGATGGCTCGGACATCTCCTGAACCAGGTTCAAAATCAATATCAGCTTTCATAGTGGATTCTAATTCTCCGGGTTTGAAAATCTCAAAAACTGAAGACAAAATGGGCTTGAGAAGCTCAAATACAGCTGAAATAACCCTTGAAGAGTGTAAGATCCCGGAAAACTCCCTCCTCGGAAAGGAAGGAGAAGGTTTAAAAATTGCTCTCCACACTCTCGATGTTTCCAGAATTGGAATTGCTGCCCAGGCTGTTGGAATTGCCCAGAGTGCCCTTGATGAGGCAATTAAATATGCAAAGGAAAGAAAAACTTTTGGAAAACTTCTGAGTGAACATCAGGCAATTCAATTTATGATTGCAGAGATGAGCACATATATTGAGGCCGCAAGACTGCTTACTTATAGAGCCGCTTATTTAAAAGATAAGGGATTACCCCATTCTAAGGAATCCTCAATGGCAAAACTTTATGCCTCTGAAATTGCCAACAAAGTAACCTATCTTGCCCTTCAGATTCACGGCGCCTATGGATACTCTAAGGAATTCTTAATAGAAAAACTTTTCAGAGATGCAAGGGTGACAACAATATACGAAGGAACATCAGAAATTCAGAAAATTATAATTGCGAGACAACTCCTGGGTTCTCAATAATTCAGGGAAAACCTTCCCTTGCCTTCAGCCTTTAGATGAAATTTTTATTACAGTCTTAACATTCCCCCTCGGATTAAAATCTCCTATTACTTCCAAGAATCTTGGCTTCAAGACTTCATAAAGCTCTTTATAAATTTTGTTTGTAACCTCTTCGTGGGAGATATACTGGCTTCTGAATTTG
>JBBIMS010000078.1:0-7407 GCA_037444285.1 Candidatus Aminicenantota bacterium
AAAAAGTAAGACCTGTCTCAAGACCCGATGTTGCAAAATCCCAGAAAGGCGGTAAGGAGGCAATAACATATGAGCCCAAGGGGACAAAAAGGCTTTTTCTACTATTTTTTTGAAATAATCTCAATCCACCTATAGTTCCAAATAAGAGTCCGGAACAGGAGAATAGAATTCCAAGCCAAACTGAACTCAATTCTATTGACTTTGTAAGAAGGGATACCAATGATAGAACAGCTAACCATAATGGATGTGTATAAGCTTCAACCCTTTCGTCGATGTTGTAAACAGGACCATAACCCAAAATTAAATTTCTACATACCCTGAATGTTATAAAAGCATCCTCTGAGTTCCATCTGAGCAAGTAGCCTTTAAAGGATAAAAAAAGGATTGGGATTAGTAGGATTAAAATCTGGATAGCTCTCTTCAATTTCAAACCTCCCTTAAAGCTCCATTTCCCATTATTAACTTTCTGTCGCATTCCCTTGCTATTTTTTCATTGTGGGTTACAACGATCGTTGTCAGATCTTCTGAAGAATGAAGTTCTTTTATAAGGGAGAATACATCTCCTGCTGTTTTTGGATCAAGATTTCCCGTAGGTTCGTCAGCAAGAAGAATCTTTGGCTTGTGGACAATTGCCCTTGCAACTGCAACCCTCTGGCATTCGCCCCCTGAAAGCATTGATGGCTTATGATTTACCCTTTTTTCAAGTCCAACTTTTTTCAAAATCTCAAAGGAGTGCTCAAAGGCTTCCTTCTTTTTTACTCCCCTTATTAAAAGGGGGATTGCTACATTTTCAAGAGCTGTAAACTCCTGAAGAAGAAAGTGGAACTGAAAAACAAATCCAAAATATTCTCTTCTTATTTTGATTAATTCATCGAAGGAAAGGGATGTTATCTCTATATTGTCACAAAAAATTCTTCCTGAACTTGGTCTGTCAATTGTTCCAATAAGGTTCAGTAGGGTTGTTTTTCCAACTCCTGAAACTCCCATTATACACAGAAGCTCTCCTTTTTTGACGGAAAAGTTTAGATTGGAAAAGACCTCAAGCTCTCCAGCAGGTGTTGGATAGACTTTCCTTAAATCTTCCACCTTTATGAATTCATTCATATCTTAAAGCCTCAGCAGGATTCACCTTGGAAGCTCTTGTTGAAGGGAAAAGAGTGGAGGAGAGGGATATGGCGAGGGAGGCAAGAATTATTAAGAGTATATCCATTAATTCAGGTTTAAAGGGCACATAGGAGATCTGGTAAATGTCTATGGGGACTTTTATCAACTGGAATTTATTGGCAAAAAAACACCATATTAAACCCAAGATAAGTCCTGAAATTGTTCCAAATATTCCAATTATAGCTCCTTGAAAGAAGAATATCCTCCTTATCATTCCCTTTGTTGCTCCCATTGATATTAGAATTCCAATATCCTTTGTTTTCTCCATTACCATTAAAATAAGAGATGCAATTATATTAAGAGATGCAACAAATACAATCAGTGAAATTGTGAAAAATATGACTTTTTTTTCAAGTTTTAAGGCTGAAAAAAGGGATCTGTTCAATTCCATCCAGGAAGTTACGAGTAATGAATAATCAAGTTTTTCCCTAATCCTATCTGAAAGCTCTCCAGCCTTAAATATGTCTTTAATGGTTATATGGATGAAGGAGACCCTATCCTTCATTTTAAAGAATAACTGGGCATCCTCAATTGGAATTATTGCAGTTGTTGAGTCAAACTCATAAAGACCTGTTGAGAAAATCCCGCTTACTTTCAAAGTTTTACTTCTTGGAATCAATCCAAAAGGAGAGAGAGTAAAGGATGTTGATATTACATTTATGGAGTCCTCAATCTCAACACCAATATTTTTAGCAAGTTCTTTCCCAAGGATCACTTCTCCCCTCTTGGGTAGTCTCCCATTTTCAATTTTTCTAAGCCACTCCCTTTCTTCAATCCTTAGGTCAAGACCCCTTATTCCTGCTGGAGCAGCCCTCCAACTGGATGAAACAAGCCCCATCCCATAGACAACAGGTGTGATTGAAATTATTTCCCCTTTTTTATCCAGCTCTTTAATCTTAGACTTTATAGATTCCCAATCCTTAATTCCTTCGCCCCCAATATCGGAAATAATAACATGGGAGGTGGCACTCAGTATTTTTGATTGAATGTCTTTGTGAAAACCTGTCATGAGAGCAAGGGCTATGAGAAGAGCCATTACACCAATGGTTATACCAATTATTGAGACGAGGGAAATTACAGAGATGAAAGCCTGCTTCCTTTTCGCTATTAAATATCTTTTTGCGACAAATAGTTCAAATTTCATTTAGCCCTTGGGCTTCAGAAGAGGGAAGAGAATTACTTCCTTTATTGATCTCTTATTCGTAAACAGCATTGTTAATCTGTCAATTCCTATTCCTTCTCCAGCAGTTGGAGGCATTCCATATTCAAGGGCTTTAAGAAAGTCTTCGTCGATTCTATGGGCTTCCTCATCTCCTCTTCCTGCAAGTTCTGCTTGTTTTTCAAATCTCTCCCTCTGATCAAATGGGTCATTCAATTCTGAAAAGGCATTAGCAACTTCCATCCCACCAATAATTAGCTCAAATCTTTCCACCTCATCTGGGTTTTCAGGTTTTGATTTTGCGAGGGGGGAGATCTCCTTTGGGAAATCTATTACAAATGTTGGTTGTATTAAGTTTGGCTTGACATACTCGTCAAAGAGAGCATCGAGAGCCTTTCCGTAATTTGTTATTTTTTCAGCCTTTTCCTTTGTACATATTTCCTTTGCTTTTTTTATTAGCTCCTCCGAATTGTTGATTGTTTCAAGGCTCAGCCCAATAATATCCCTGAGGGAATCTTTGTATCTGATTCTTTTAAAGGGTCTTTTAAGAGAAATTATATTCTGATTGAACTCAATCTCTTCTTTTCCGAGGATTTTTTTTGAAAGTTCCTGAAAAAGTTCTTCTGTTAATTCCATGAAATCGTTGTAATCCTTGTAAGCTTCATAGAATTCGAGCATTGTAAATTCGGGATTATGTTCAAAGGAAATTCCCTCATTTCTGAAATTTCTATTTATTTCATAAACTTTCTCGTATCCACCCACAAGTAATCTTTTCAGATAAAGCTCAGGAGCAATCCTCAGATATAGCTCAAGATCAAGAGCGTTGTGGTATGTTTTGAAGGGTTTTGCAAGGGCTCCCCCAGGAATTACATGCATCATTGGAGTCTCAACTTCAAGATACCCCCTTTCATCAAAGAATCTTCTGATCTCCTTTACAATTCGACTTCTTGTATCAAAGATTCTTCTGACTTCACTATTGACCATGAGATCAAGATATCTCTCTCTGAATCTTATCTCAACATCCTGAAGCCCGTGCCATTTCTCAGGAAGAGGTCTGAAAGATTTGCATAGAAAAGTTAGTGATTCCAGGAGAACTGTCAGCTCTCCTGTTTTTGTTCTGAAAAGTCTTCCAGATACTCCCACTATATCCCCGATATCAAGAAGGTCAAAGAGCTGCCATTCCTTTTCGGAAATAATATCCCTCTTAATGTAGCATTGAAGCTTGTTCTTCCCATCAGAAATGTGGAAGAAGGAAGCTCCACCCATTCTCCTTACTGTCATTATTCTTCCAGAGGTTTTTACTGAGATTGTCCCCTTCTCCAGCTCCTCTCTACTCTTTGATTCAAAATTTTCTTTTATATCAGATACAGAATGGGTTCTCTCAAATTTTCTTGGATAGGGATCTATCCCGAGATCGACTATTTTTTTTAGCTTTTCAATTCTTACCTTTTCCTGTTCACTTCTTTCCATTTTCTTCCATAGACCTCCTTATTGCATCAAGAATTCCATTTATAAATTTAGCACTATCTTCTGTTCCAAACTTTTTTGCAACCTCTATTGCCTCATTAATAACAACTGGTGCAGGTGTCTCCTTTAAAAATAAGAGCTCATATGTAGCAATCCTTAGAACATTTCTGTCAACAGTAGACATTCTTTCCAGTTTCCAGTTTAAGGAGTGGCGGGAAATGCATCGGTCAATTTCATGGATATTTTCAATTGTCCCATTGACAAGCTGGGAACAGAAGGAAATTATTTTGCTATTTACCTTTTTGCCTTTCCAGAATTCTTCCATGGTTTCATTTAAACTTCCATTTGCAAGGTCATATTGGAATAGAATTTGAAGGGCGTATTCCCTCGCCTTTCTCCTCAGACTCATAAATTTGAGGACCTCATAAGGTTTGCAAGTTCAACTGCAGTCATTGCAGCATCCCACCCCTTGTTCCCCATCTTTGTTCCAGCTCTTTCTATTCCTTGTTCGATTGTATCTACAGTTAAAATCCCAAAGGATAGAGCTATTCCTTCTTCAAGCCCGATCTGAGAAAGTGCTTTGGTAACTTCGGCGGCGAGAAAATCGAAGTGGGGGGTATCACCCCTTATCAGAGTTGCAAGACAGATTATACAATCAAATTTCTTGGATTTTGCAAGTTTTTTCGCAATTATTGGAATTTCAAAGGAGCCTGGAACTTTAAAAATGCTTATAGAATCGTCCCTTGCTCCGAGTTTTTTCAATGCATCAAGGGCACCGTGAAGGAGCCTTTCTGTGATGAATTCATTAAACCTCGAAAGGACAATTCCTATTTTGAGGTCTTTTGCATCAAGTTTTCCTTCATAAATATTTGTCATTTTCATTCTCCTTTAAAATTTGGTTGTCTTTTCTCAAGAAAAGCTTTTGTGCCCTCCTTTGCATCTTCTGATGCAAAACAGAGGGAGAAAAGATTGGCCTCGAGAGCAAGCCCATCAGCGAGACCCATTTCTGCTCCCTTATTGATTGCATGAAGAGAGAGTTTCACAGCCACAGGGCTATTTGCCATTATTTTTTTTGCTATAGAAATGCATGTTGGTATAAGTTCTGATTGTTCAACAACTTTATTTACAATTCCTATTCTGCAGTCTTCCTCCTGTCAGTATGAGCTCATTAGCCAGTCCCTTTCCAACAAGCCTTGTCAGTCTCTGGGTTCCTCCATATCCCGGTATCAACCCAAGTTTCACTTCAGGTTGTCCAAATTTAGCTGATTTTGAGGCAACCCTTATGTGACAGGCAAGGGCAAGTTCACATCCTCCCCCAAGGGCAAAACCATTGACAGCACAAATAACAGGCTTTTTCATATTTTCAATCATGGAAAAAATTCCCTGTCCCTTTTCTGAAAACTCCTTCGCCTTTAGGGGTGTTAGCTCTGATAGCTCCTTTATGTCAGCTCCAGCAACAAAAGCCTTCTCTCCTGCTCCAGTAATAATCAAAACCTTAACCTCATCGTCCCTTTCAACCTCATATAAAAGGCATTCCAGCTCGTCCATTGTCTCCTTGTTAAGAGCATTTAGCTTCTCAGGCCTGTTAATTGTGATGAAACCAATACCCTCTTTCTTTTCAAATAAAATATTTTTACCCATCAGTCCTCCTGACACTTACGGTCTTCATTTATATCAGATTTAGAAAAAAAAATCAATTTTTTGTAAAATTTTATATGTTTTGTTTTTGTAAGGAGGAATTATGCATTTTTTTAAATACAAGGGAAAAAGGCTTTATGCGGAAGAAGTGCCAGTGGAAAATATTGCTGAAGAGGTGGGAACCCCCTTCTATCTCTACAGCCACAGGACAATAATTCATCATTTTGAAAGACTAAGGTCTGCTTTCTCAGATTTTGACCATTTAATATGTTTTTCTGTTAAGTCCAATGACCATCTTACCATACTTAAAATCCTTTCAGATGCCGGGAGTGGATTTGATATTGTTTCAGGCGGTGAGCTTTTTAAAGTCTTGAAAGCAGGAGGGGATCCCAAGAAAACGGTTTTTGCAGGGGTTGGAAAGAGGGAAGATGAAATAAGATTTGCACTAAAAAATAGGATTTTTCTTTTTAATGTTGAATCTTTCGAGGAGGCAGAACTTATAAATAAGATTGCCAGTGAAATGGGAATCCTTCAAGAGATTGCATTTAGGGTGAATCCAGAAGTTGATGTAGAGACTCACAAATACGATATAACAGGGAGTGAAGGAACAAAGTTTGGTATTCCAGAGAACAGAGCATTAGAAGTTTTTGAGAAAACAAGAAATCTGAAAAATCTAATGCCCTGTGGGATCCACTTTCACATTGGCTCCCAGATTCTAAATGTAAACCCCTATATTTCTGGGTTAAAGAAGGCTGTCAATTTATGCCTCGAATTGAGAAGGAGAGGGTTTGAAATAAAATACTTGAACATTGGAGGAGGGCTTGGAGTAATTTATGACAGAGAGAAGCCATTAACAGCAATGCAATTCTCAAAGAAAATCAGAAAATATTTGAAGGAGATTCTGCCATGCAAAATAATTCTCGAGCCAGGAAGATTCATAATGGGAAATTCTGGAGTTCTTGTCACAAAGGTTTTATACAGGAAAGAAAGCGGAGGAAGAAATTTTCTCATTGTTGATGCAGGAATGAATGATCTTATAAGGCCTGCTCTATACAACGCTTACCATAAGATTGTTCCCCTTGCTTTAAAAAATAGAAAGAAAATGAAGTTTGATGTTGTTGGTCCTGTTTGTGAATCAGGGGATTTTTTGGGGCTTGGAAGAAAGCTCCAATTTTGTGAGCCTGGTGAGTATTTAGCCATAATGACTTCTGGAGCTTATGGAGCAACGATGGGCTCCAACTACAATTCAAGATTAAAGCCGGCCGCAGTAATTGTTAAAGGGAAAGAATTTTTTGTAATAAGAAGAAGGGAGGCTCTGGAGGATCTTATTAAAAACGAGATCTTGATAGATTTGAGTTAGCAGAGTGGTTACTGCTCATGACAAAACTTGACTTAAATAAGAGTTTTTATTATTCTTTGAAAGACAGGAGGTGAAATATGAGATTGATTTCATGGATTTTAATCATTCTGGCAGGTTTGGCTTTTATAATCGGTTTGATTATCAAAGCCCTTAATACCCAATTCCTTGGCTTTCCTCCTTTGACCATCTGGAGGTTCACAATGGCTTGCCTCGGTTTTGCAATAGCTCTTACTTTAATGGAACTTACAAAGAGACCTCAATAAGCTGAAAATGAAGTATTTCAGGTTGATTTATTTATTTGTTTTTTTGATTTTGTTTTTTACTAACATGATTTCTCAGGAAAGACCACCTGCTGTCAGTGGGACTTTCTACCCTTCAGACCCAGCTGAGCTGAGAAAAATGGTTGAAAAGTATATAGAGTCTGCAGAGCTTCCAGAGCTAAAAGGAGATGTTCGAGGTATAATTTCCCCCCACGCAGGCTACATCTATTCAGGTCCTGTTGCTGGTTATGCTTACAAAGCTGTTAAAGGGAAAAAGTTTGAGGCAGTTATAGTCATTGGTCCTTCCCACAGAGTTGATTTTGATGGCTCTTCTGTTTATGAAAGGGGTTATTTTTTAA
>JBBIMS010000079.1:0-7375 GCA_037444285.1 Candidatus Aminicenantota bacterium
CCTTGCAATCCACTTCTTTTAATAGATGAACCTATAAATATTGCAATTCCATCGGGTACATTGTCGTGATAGGCAGAAATTTCCTCTGAACCATAAATGAAATTTAAGACCCTTTTCCATAAAGGGATTGGACTCATGCCATGGGGGGAGTAAATCAGAAGAACCTCGTCATCCCTCATTGAAGAAAGGAAACTCCCAATTATAGAATCATAATAATCGTAGTATCTTTCAATTACCATTGAGTAGAGGGGTAGGCTTTCCTCCTCTCCCATAAAAGGTTGTTCAGGTCTTGAAAATCTCCAGAATCTATGCTCAATTGTGTCAAGCCCGTAAAAAAAAGCATGGAGATATAAAGGCTCTGATTTTTGCTTTTTACTCATTGCTTCACGAAATACTGATTCATCCTTTACAAATGAATCAAGAAGTATATCTGTTAAAGGGTTTTTTGGAAAATCTCCAATTATGTTTTTAAATCTCAATAGATTTTCAGAAGGATTTTCCACTTCAGAGGGTTCAATGAGGAAGAAAGGTGCTTTAGAAGAATTTAAAACAGAGATAATCCCCTTAGCATCGGATAGAGCTTTCTTCTTTTCAAGAATTCCAAATATCTCAAGCTTGTAGAGAAAGACAAAACGAGGGAGAATAGAAAGGCAAGGAGAAACACCTTTGAATTGATAGCAACTCTCGAAAACCTTATGTTTGTAAGGATATTTCCCAGTTTGGAAGGAGGCAAAAAGAGTTGTCCTATCCTGGGGTCTGAAATTCTTTATCATACCCCACGAACCATTTTCCATTACATGGGAGAAGTTGGGGAGTTTCTTTTCTGATGTGAGGGGTGCAATGAAATCAAGGGTCAATCCTTCCATCTCCAGAACTATCACTCTTTGACTTCTGATTTGCTCGAAACCCGCTGGTTTTGAATGGGTTTCCAGTAAATATTGCTCCTTTGAGGAGAGAAAAAGGAAAGAAAAAATCCCCAAATAAAGGATGATGTAAATAAAAGAAGGAATTTTCCCTTTAAAGATAAGGAATAAAGAAAAAGCTCCAAAAATTATAAGAAAAATGCCCCAGAAATTTATTTTTTTTAGAACCTCTGGGATTATGTAAATTGAAAAATAGTTAGAGTTGAGAATATACAATATTCCCATTGCTATTGAGGTAAGAGAGAAAAGGGAAGCAACAAGCTTTGCATGGAAGAAACTTTTCACAAAGGCTGTTTCAAAAAGAAATGATAGAAATTCTGTTATTAAAAATATTAGGAAAAAAGAGAGAAGAGTATAAAAGGGGAGTAAGACAAGGAATAGGTTAAGAAAATCTTCTCTTTTAAAGGGAGCGGAGGAATTCAAAAAAAGGATGAGACCAAGTAAAAGAAAGGTTGTCGACAAAGATGGCAAAATAAAATTTGTAAATCTCTTCAGGAAACCCATTATAAAGGCAAGTCAAGGGGTGTTGAAATAAATAGAAGGACTGTTTTCCCAACTCTAATTTCTGTGTGATCCTGAAGCTCGCTCTCCAGAATCCTCTTTTCGTTAATATATGTCCCGTTGGTGCTACCAAGGTCCCTTATGAGTATTCTATTTTCAAGAAACTCAATGCAGGCATGTTTTCTTGAAACCTCCATATCCATTAGAAGTATATCAGTGTTTTCCCTTCCTATTGTTATGTATGGTTTTGTTATGGAAAAAATAGCGCCTGCATCAGGTCCACTTATAACAGCTATAGAATACTTTTTATCCTCTGGGAGTTTTAGCTTTCCCTCAAAGGGAGCTTCTTTAACTTCGGATTTTTTTGTCTCTTCAAACTCTTTTTCTTCTTCAGATTTTTCTGAGACTTCAAACACTGTCAGACATTTAGGGCACTTAAATTTCAGCCTTTTCCTCAGTTCCAGCTGTTCTTCTTCTATCCTATAAAAAGCCCTGCAATTAGGACATTTAATAATCATAATAGGCTTCCCTCCTTTAAATCTTCAATTTTCAGCAATACAACAAATCCTGATTCTCTGCTTTTACCAAACAATGCAAGAATATTTTCATCTCTATTGACAAGACCATTACCAAAGAATCTGAAGATCTTCTCTTCTTCTGATAGAAGGGAGATTCCGTAGATTCTCGAATCTGTTGAAAGAGCAAGCTCAACATTCAGGTCAGAAAGGAAGAAAGCAATATACTCCTTACCATTTATTTTTATATGTTTTATTTTAGAAACAACAAAAGGGTAGGGTGTTTCATTCATGAGAACCACCATGAATGTTTGTGAACTTTTTTCAAAAATCTCTTTTCCCATAGCAATTTTAGTTTAACATTGCAAGGAGAGGATAGTCAAACCAAATTTTAGATGTTTTTATTATTTTAATCTCAAATATTCATCCCAGGACTTTATTTCGAGCTCGCTCCTTTTCTCCATTGCTTCAACAAATAGCCGGGCAAGCTGGATGTTGGTTATAAGAGGTATTGAAAGGTCAACTGCCAACCTCCTTATTTCATAGGAATCGTCAAACTCAAGTTTGTCGTAGGAAAAGGGTATGTTAATTACAAGGTCAATCTCTTTATTTACAATAAAAGTTTTAACATTTGGTTCTTTCCCTTCATGAATCTTGAAAAGCGTCTCATTTTCTATTCCATTTTTTGTCAAAAACTTCGATGTGTGCTCTGTTGCATAAATTTTGAAATTCATGTTTTTAAGCTTCCTTATCCAGAAAAGGCATCTAAACCTGTTTTCATCCCCCTTTATTGAAAGGAGAACAGACTTTTTTGGTATTTTGAATCCTGTTGAGATTATTGCCTTTAGAAAAGCTTCATGGATATCCTTTCCAAAGCATGCAACCTCTCCAGTTGACACCATCTCAACAGAAAGGATGGGATCAGCCTTCTCCAGTCTTGAAAAGGAAAATTGGGGAGCCTTTACACAAATATAGTCTTTGTCAAAAAGAGATTTCTCTATTTTCTCAACCCTTTCTCCTATCATAGCCCTTGTTGCAATATCGACGAAATTTACTCCGTATGTTTTTGAGACAAAGGGGAATGTTCTGGATGCTCTTAAATTAAGCTCTATAACCTTAACCCTGTTATCCTTGGCAATGAACTGAATGTTAAATGGTCCTGTAATCCTCAGGGCTTTTGCTATTTTCTTTGCTATTATTCTTGCCTCTCTAAAGGTCTGGACATGGATTCTTTGAGCAGGAAGTATTATTGTTGCATCTCCTGAGTGGACACCTGCATTTTCAATATGTTCTCCCACCGCATAACAGAGGATTTCTCCCTCCTTTGCCACAGCATCGAATTCAATCTCCTTGGCATCCTCAATGAATTTACTTATGACAACTGAGCCTGCTGACGAGAATGCCCTTGCTTTCCTTAGATAATTTTTAAGCTCCTTTTCATTGAAGGCAACTGACATGGATGAGCCACTCAAAACAAAACTTGGTCTTATTAAAACTGGATATCCTATTGAGTTGGCAAACTCCTTTGCTGATTCAAAGGATTTAAGCTCCTTCCATTCAGGTTGCTCAATGCCAAGCCTGTCAAGAAGGGAAGAAAATTTGTGCCTGTCTTCTGCAATGTTTATACTTTTTGAATCGGTTCCCAAAATTTTAAATCCCCTTTTGTGAAGAGAAAGAGCAAGATTGTTGGGAGTTTGACCTCCCATTGATACAACTATACCTTCAGGATTTTCCTTCTCGCAAATATCAAGGATTCTTTCAAGGGTAAGCTCCTCAAAATAAAGAGTGCCACAGATATCATAATCTGTAGAAACTGTTTCAGGATTAGAATTGACCATGATTGTTCTTTTCCCCATTTTTGAAAGACTCTTGGCACAATTGACAGCACACCAATCGAATTCAACAGAGGAACCTATTCTGTAGGGTCCAGAACCAATAATTAAAACACCCCCTTTGTCAAAATCTATATCGTCTCCTTCTTCGTTGTAGGTTAAATAGAGGTAGTTTGTCCTGGCAGGGTATTCTGCAGAGAGAGTGTCTATTTGCTTGACGAAGGGAATAATTCCGAGCTTTCTTCTAAGGGCTCTTATCTCCCTTTCTTTTTTACCCTTTAATTTTGCAATCTGAGCATCAGAGAATCCGAGTCTTTTTGCCCTAAGAAGAACATCCTTTTCTAACTTTGATTTTGAAATTATCCCTTCAAATTCAACTATTCTTTGAAACTTCTCCAGGAACCATAAATCAATCTTTGTAATTCTGTTTAACTCTTCAAGTGAGTATCCCTTTTTTATAGCCTTTGCTATTGCAAAGAATCTTTTATCAGAGAAGAAATCCTCCTTTAAATCGATCGGCTCAAAGTCTGATGAGAGACCATCTGCACCTATTTCCAGCATTCGAATTGCTTTCTGGAAAGCCTCTTCAAAGGTTCTCCCTATTCCCATTACCTCTCCAACACTCTTCATCTGGGAACCTATTCTCCTTTCAACCCTTCTAAATTTCTGAAAATCCCATCTTGGAATTTTAACAACTACATAGTCAAGGGAAGGTTCAAAGCATGCAGTTGTTGCGTTTGTAACAGAATTTTTTAATTCAGGCAATGTTTTTCCAAGGGAAAGCTTTGCAGAAACATAGGCTATGGGATATCCTGTTGCCTTTGAGGCAAGAGCTGAAGACCTTGAGAGCCTCGCATTTACCTCAATAACCCTGTAATCCCATCTTTCAGGGGAAAGGGCAAACTGGATGTTGCATTCTCCAACAATACCAAGACTCCTGACAACTTCAATGCTTATTCTCCTCAATTCGTGATACTCAAAATTTGTAAGGGTCTGGGATGGAGCGACAACAGCACTCTCTCCTGTGTGAAGACCCATTGGATCAATATTTTCCATGTTGCATATTATTATGCAGTTATCCCCTGAATCCCTCATGACCTCATACTCAACTTCCTTCCACCCATAGAGATACTCCTCAATCAGGACTTTTTTTGAAACTGAAAAAGCCCTTTTCAGCATCTCCTCAAGTTCTTCCTTATTCTTTGCCATTCCAGAGCCTCTTCCTCCAAGTTCGTATGAAACCCTGAGCATAACTGGATATCCAATCTTTTCCGCTGAAGCCAATCCCTCTTTTGTGGATTTTACAGAAAAACTTTTTGGGGTTTTAACATTTATACTCTTTAACTTATTGACAAAGAGTTCCCTGTCCTCGGTCTCCTTTATTGCTTTCAATGGTGTTCCAAGAACCTTTACTGAATATTTTTTAAGAACACCCTCAAGGGCAATCCCACAATTTAAAGCTGTTTGACCACCGAATCCGAGAAGGATTCCATCGGGCTTCTCTTTCTTTATTATTTTCTCAACAAAATTTTTTTCAACAGGAAGAAAATATATCTTGCTTGCTAAATCTGAATCTGTTTGTATTGTTGCAATGTTTGGGTTTACAAGGATTGTCTCTATTCCCTCCTCTTTTAAAGCTTTTAAAGCCTGAGAGCCTGAATAGTCAAACTCACCAGCCTCACCAATTTTAAGAGCACCACTCCCTAAAATCATGACCTTCATCTTTTTCCCTTTCTCTCCAATAAATTTAAAAATTCATCAAAAACAAACTCTGTATCCTTTGGACCAGGAGAACCCTCTGGATGAAATTGCACAGAAAGGAAAGGTCTTATTTTATGCCGAATACCCTCAACTGTTCCATCATTGGCGTTTGAAAACCAGACTTCCCATTCATCCTTCAGTTCATCTTTAACTGCAAAGCCATGATTCTGGCTTGTTATGAAACATCTTTTACTTCTAATCTCAACGCAGGGCTGATTCTGGGATCTATGACCATATTTTAATTTGTATGTTTCCATTCCTGCTGATAGGGCAAGAATCTGGTGACCAAGGCATATCCCAAGAACTGGTCTATCATCCTCAAGAAGCCTCCTTACAATCTCAATTGTCTTATCACACATTCTGGGGTTTCCAGGTCCATTGGAGATTACAACCCCGTCGAAATCAATATCTCTAAAATCATAATCCCAGGGAACCCTGATCACTTTTAATCCCCTGCTGACAAGGGCTCTTATTATGCTTCTCTTGACACCGCAATCAATCAGAACAACCCTTCTTCTCCCCTTCCCATATTCTTTTATTTCTTTGCAGGAAACATTTTTGACGGTATTCTCTTTATTGGGATCATAAAAATCTATTTCCTTTCCATCAAAAATTATTTTTCCAAGCATTGTCCCCTTCTCCCTTAAAATTTTTGTTAGAGTCCTTGTCGGGATACCAGTAAGAGCTGGGACCCCTTCTTCTCTTAGCCATTCCTCCAGTGTTTTATTCTTTGACCAGTGGGATGGTTTTTCACACAAGGAGCTTAAAACTAAAGCCCTTATATGAATTTTACCAGACTCATATTCTTCAAAATCTGAGATTCCATAATTCCCGATTAAAGGATATGTAAATACAAGTATCTGTCCATAATAACTTGGATCCGTGAGGCTTTCTGGATAACCAACCATCCCTGTGTTGAAAACAACTTCCCCTGAAACACTTCTTTTAGCACCCCTTATCTCCCCCTCAAAAAAGGTTCCGTCTTCCAGCAAAAGTATTCCTTTATCATTTCTCTTTACACTCCCCATAAGAATAGCAAATCCCTTGGAAACTCAAAAATTTTAACCCCCTTTAAAACTCCCTTCTTCCCATCATAAACTCTCATCTTAACAATTATAACAATTTTATTGAAAGATTAAAATACTAACCCCATGACCGATGCAATTCCTTGATTCTTAGACAATTTTTGTTTAAATTATAAAGTGAGAAGATAATGGTTAGAATCCAAAAGATGCAAAACAACCCACATAAGAGGAAAGGGAATGATTATGAGAGATTCCGGGTAGTTAATTATGATTTTAAATATATTTAAAGGACGAAGATATGGTTCAACAAAATTTGTTTGAAGAAGGTGAGAAGAAACTTGTTAATATAAAAGATGCAAGCATATGGGCTTCTCAATATTTAAATCGTAAAATCACCATCTCGAACATATCATATTTGCTTCAGTATGGGAGGATAAGAAAATATGGGAGTAACAGCAATCCTCTGGTAAACATTGAAGAGTTGAAGAGTTATTACGATTCCTTGGAGAATAAAAGGAAAAAAAGATTAGGTCATGGAGTAAACTGGCATCTTTCTTTTGCTGAATATACTGAGGCAGAGAGAACAAAGCATGTTCATAGATTACATCCATATAAAGGTAAATTTATCCCCCAGTTGGTGGAGTATTTTCTCGATTCCCATACCGATGAATTTAAAAGAGAGGTTTATTTTCACAAAGGAGACATTGTTTTAGACCCATTTTGTGGGAGTGGAACAACTTTAGTTCAGGCAAACGAATTAGGGATGCATGCCATCGGGATAGATATTTCCTTTTTTAACTCCCTTATTAGCAATGTCA
>JBBIMS010000080.1:0-1477 GCA_037444285.1 Candidatus Aminicenantota bacterium
TTATGTATTGCCTCAAAATCTGAAGGGCTGATGCAGTCATACCAGAAATTTTTGAGGCTTCATACAAAGTTTTTGGTTTAAACTTTTCGAGCTTTTCAATTACTTCTTTTGATAGACCTGGAATTTTCCTGAAATTCATACCTTCTGGAATGAACCTCTCCATGTCCCTCATCAATCTTTCAAACTCTTTTTTGTCCTTTTCTATGTAACCTTTATAGATTATCTCTGACTGAATGTATAGAATCTCCTCCCTTTTTAGGGGGAATAAATTGGAGGGCAGAGCTTGAATCGCCTCACCAATTCCTATTTTTTTACTTCTTAAAAGTTGAGCATATGTAGCCCCTTCTTTTCTTTCATTTTCAAGAAAATCTATCCCTTTTTTCAAAGCTTCTTTTCTTGCCATAGCTTTATCATAAAGAGAATGCTCTATTGTTCCAAGTTTCAGACCATATTTCAAAAGTCTCTCATCACAGTTATCAACCCTTAAAAGAAGCCTGAACTCTGCCCTTGAGGTAAACATTCTGTATGGCTCGTCAACACCCCTTGTAATAAGATCATCAATCAAGACACCTATGTATGCCTCCTCCCTGGAAAGGACAAAGGGCTCCTCCCCCTTTATCTTTAAAACAGCATTAATTCCAGCCATGATTCCCTGAGCAGAAGCCTCCTCATAACCTGTTGTTCCATTTATCTGTCCTGCAAGGTATAGATTTTCTATATCTCTGCATTCAAGGGTATGGGATATCTGATCAGGGTATACAAAATCATACTCTATGCCGTAGGCAGGCCTCAGCATAACTGCATTTTCAAGCCCTCTTATATTCTTCAAAATTTCCATTTGGGTTTCAAGGGGAAGGCTTGAAGAAATACCATTTACATAAACTTCCTTCGTCTTCAAACCCTCAGGTTCAAGGAAAAACTGGTGACGGTTTCTTTCAGGGAATTTCACAACTTTATCCTCAATAGAAGGGCAGTATCTCACTCCAATCCCCTTAATTTTCCCTGTGTAAAGGGGGGATTTGTGAAGACTCTTCATTATTACCTCATGAACCTTTTCATTGGTGTAACCAACATAACAAAGGATTTTATTTTCAAGTTTTCTCTTTGTTCTAATGGAAAATGGAATGGGATCTTCATCTCCAGGTTGGGGTTCGAAAGCTGACCAATCTATGGAATCAGCATGAAGCCTCATGGGAGTCCCAGTCTTCAATCTTCCCATTCTGAGTCCAATCCTCTTTAAAGATTCGGAAAGTTCAAGGGAAGGAGGCTCATTCGCTCTACCTGCTGGATAGGATACAAGACCAATATGAATCAAGCCATTAAGAAAAGTTCCTGGGGCAAGAATAACACTTTTACCTCGAATCTCACTTCCATCCTTTAATATGACACCTTCAACCCTTCCATTTTTAATAATCAAATCCACAACCTCACACTGATAAATTTGAAGATTTGGAACCTTTTCAAGATATGACTTCAT
>JBBIMS010000080.1:1490-7334 GCA_037444285.1 Candidatus Aminicenantota bacterium
CCTTGTCACACTGAGCCCTTGGTCCCTGGACAGCAGGACCTTTGGAGCTGTTGAGCATTCTAAAATGAATCCCTGTTTCATCAGTTATTAACCCCATTAAACCGCCAAGGCAGTCTATTTCCCTTACCATATGTCCTTTTCCAAGCCCTCCAACTGCAGGATTACAAGACATCTGAGCAATAGTATCAAGATTAAGGGTTATCAAAATTGTCTTTGCTCCCATTTTTGCAGAGATATGGGATGCCTCGCATCCTGCATGCCCCCCACCAACAACAATTACATCATAATTTTCCATAGATTTTATAATATCTCCAAAAATTGGTAATTTCCAGAAGGGAAAATTTGGTTCTTTAAGTTAACTCAAGAGCCTCTGGTATTGAATCTTGCCTTTTCCAATTATTTTTCTTTTGTCACTTTATTTTAAAATAACCACAAAGAGATCTTTGTTATTGTGTAGGCAATGAGTCCGCATACAGGAAATGTAAGAATCCATGCAGTTACAATTTCTCCTCCAACTCCCCATCTAACTGCTGAGAACCTCTTTGATGCCCCGACTCCCATTATTGCTGTGTTAATTGTATGGGTTGTGCTCAGAGGGATTCCAAATCTTGAGGATAGTTCAATAGCCAATGCAGCCGATGTTTCAGCAGAAAAACCTTGCACAGGTTGAAGACATGTTAGACGCATCCCCATTGTCTTTATTATTCTCCATCCTCCAAAAGCTGTTCCTACAGCCATTGTGATTGCACAAAGGAAAATCACCCATATGGGGACATGAAATTCCTTTATAACCCCTGTAATGTAAAGGGTTAGAGTCATAACTCCCATAAATTTTTGCCCATCGTTACTCCCGTGGCTAAAAGCCATAAAGGCGGAAGAGAGAATTTGCAATCTCCCAAAAATTCTTCTCATCGACTCAGGAGCCATTCCTCCAAATGTTCTAAAAATAAAAGTGGTAAGCAAAATTGCGAGGATAAAACCAAGAAATGTGGAAAACCCGAGTCCAATAAGGACTTTTTTCCATCCACTCCATTCAAGAGATGATATCCCGCCAGAGGCGAGTCCGGCTCCTGCAAGACCCGCTATCAGAGCATGACTTTCTGAAGTAGGAAGCCCATAAAACCATGCAAGAGTGCTCCACACAACAATTCCAACCATTGCTGCTCCAATTGTTGTAAGAGTAACAATTTCAGGTTTAACAATACCTTTCCCTATGGTCATAGCAACAGCTGTTCCTGAAAGAGCACCTAAAAGATTCATAATTGCTGCCATAATAACTGCCTGCAAGGGAGTTAACACCTTTGTTGAGACAACAGTGGCTATTGCGTTGGGAGCATCTGTCCATCCATTCACAAACTCGGCAGAAAGAATAAGAAGAAAAACAAGGATTGTTGATAGAGGTAAACCATCCATAAAGCTTCTCCTCAAATATTTTTAAGGATGATCCCCTCCAAAATATTTGCAACATCCTCGCACTTGTCAATTGTGCTCTCAAGGGATTCATATATTTCCTTTATCCCCATCAGTTTTATGGAGTCCATCCCTTGCGAATCTTTTTTATTTATAAGTTCGAGCATTGCCTCCCTGAATATTTTATCCCCCTCATTCTCAAGAGTATTAATCTCAATACAGATTGAAAGAATTTTTGACATATCCTTCCTTTTTCTCAAAAGTTTTAATGTCTCTGAAATCTTTTTCATTGACTCCTTTATTATTCTCACAAGGTTTAACATGTGATTATCGAAAGTCTTAATTTCATAAAGTTGAAGTTTGAAAACAGACTCTTCTGCCAGATCTACAACCTCATCAAGCTCATGGGATAAAGCATGAATGTCTTCTCTGTCAAAGGGAGTTAGAAATGTTTTGTTCAATTTCTCAGCGATTTTGTGGGTTATCTCATCACAATCATGCTCAAGAGCTTTGAAGTTTTTTGAAAGTTCTTTCAAATCTATTGAGTCATTTTTTATTTCTTCAAGGAGCTGAGATGCAATCAAAAATTTATTTGCCTGTTCCTCAAAAAGTTCAAAAAATACAGCCTCCCTCGGTAAAATTCCCATAATCAATCCTCCATTTTAAACATTTGATAATTTAAGATTAATTTTATTTTATACTTCCGATTCTGTCAAACAATTGATTAAAAGCAATCAAACTTGGAGATCTTCTTCTTTGACGCCCAGGACTTTTAGTATCCTTAAGGATGCTGGAAGAATCTGATTGTTTATGTAGTAATCTGTATCAACATTTGCAAGATTCGCAAGCTCTATTGGTTGAGCCCTTTCAGAGATTGAGCCTTTCCCCCTTTCAATTACAAATCCAATGACAGAACCTTCCCCAACAGGTATTCCTTTTTCAAGGAGTTTCTTTGCAGCTCCTATGTGGGGAGAAATAAGCTTATATTCTGAGATTGGCTTTGATAGTTGCTCATAAACGACAAGATCCTTAATGTCAACCTCTAACTCCCTTAATCTTTTAATGTTCTCTTTCACAAGTTTTATAGCAGAATTCACATCTTTTTTCTCAAGTATTAGCCTGAGAATTCCTTCCTGGGTCTCTTTGGAAAGATTTGACCAATCCCTTCTAACCTTTTCAAGTCCCCTTATTTTAAGGTTTCCCTTCTCATCAATTAGAGCATATCTCTTTTTTGCAACACCTCCTCCTATCTCCTTTGGTATAAATATCCCCCTCATGTAGAAGTTTTCAAGTTCCATTCTCATAATTCCAGGAAGTTTGCTGTTTATTTCCTCAAGGAAAGAAAGGAGAGACTCTTTACTTTTTCCATCAAGGGCAAGAAAAGCTGAATCTGTGTCTCCGTATATTGGTCTAAAGCCAGAAGATTTTGCTTCATCCATTATCTTTTTTATCCAGTACCTTCCAAAGGAAGTTATGGATTCTGCACACTCCTTTGAATACCATTTGCTCGCTGGAAAAGCATAGTAACCATAGCTTGCATTTGCTATTGTTTTTAGAGCCATTTGACGATTATTGAGAAGGTTGAATTCGACTGTCCCGGATGAAAATTTCCTCATCTCTTCCTTTACCCTCTGCCTTTCTAAAAGGAGTTCATTTATAACAGTTGATTCAAATCCATTCTTTCTCTTGCAGAACCAGTAAGGCAGGTCTGGAACTTTGTGTCCATTTTCTTTGCAACAATCACAGTTTAGGGTTTCAGTAGATATGTTGTAAGTGGAAATAATTGATGGATAGAGGGATGCGAAGTCTATAACTGCTATGTTCTCGTGGAGACCTGCTTCAGGCTCTTTGACATACCCTCCAATATAACTCTCCTTCTGCCTTTCCTGAATCTCCTCAAATCTTGGCTGGTTTGGAATTATCCTTCCCATCTCCTTTGCTCTTCTTGTGTAATACCACTCAACAAGCTGGCTATACATCATCCTTGAAACATCGAAAAGACTCTGCCCAACAATTTTTGTAAGCTCACATATCTGTGGGAGAAGGAGAATGGATAATCGATATGTTAGCTCTGCATCTTTCAGGGAATATCTTGCAAGGTTTTCAAGATTTCTTCCCTCCTTCCAGGCAGAAAGTATCTCTGAATACTCCATTTCAATTTTTTCATCTCCAAGGATTTCTGAAGAGACAGCATCAAGACTTAGAACCTCTGTCTGGAGCAGTGGAGAGAGAATGTTATTGACAAAATTGAAAATATCTATATGAACATAGCCTTTTAACCTTGCAGTGCTTACTCTTGCTCTCTTTGAAAGTGTAACACCTGAACGATCAATGGATAAATCATCCAACTTAACTTTTAGCTTTTGTGCCCTCTCTCTTAGAACAACAAAATCAAAAAGGTCAGAAT
This sequence comes from Candidatus Aminicenantota bacterium, assembly GCA_037444285.1. GTDB lineage: Bacteria > Acidobacteriota > Aminicenantia > JBFLYD01 > JBBIMS01 > JBBIMS01. Next base: position 5,308 of record JBBIMS010000080.1, read on the forward strand.
TAAAACCAGATATTACATCGGGATCATATTCCTTTACAATCTTAATGAACCTCTGAATAAGCTCCTTTTCATCCTTTACAACCTCGACAAAATCAGGAAATTTCCCTTCTTTGTATGTTATGACCTTCTGGATTTCCTCTCCGTAAAGGGAGAGCATTATAAGTTGCCTCTCTCCTCTTTTCTCCTCCACAACCTCTGTGTCAAAGGAGAGTATTCTCAAAGGAATTTCCTTTCCATCGGTTTTCTCTATCTTTTTTGCCTCTAAAATTATCTCTGAATTAAATCCCAAATTTCTTGGCTCTCCATCAATAGAAAGCCAATCAAGGCAGGAGATTCCTTTATCAACAAGATAACTCCTGTAGAATCCAATTTGATATTCAAACTCCTCTATTACTGAACCTGAACCACCCCTTTTTTCTTCAAGAACCTTTATCAAATCCCTTATCTTCTGGGGGTCTTGAGGAAGAAAACATCTAATCTTCAAGAATTCTTTCTCTTCTCCACTAAAGTTTTTTCTTTCAATCTCAATCCCTTTTATCCCAATCCCTTCTTTCGACAGAATTTCATCTATCTCCCTTTTAGCTTTTTCAGTGTTGGATGGAAGAACATAAAAGTAAGGCTCATAATCTGGGTCAAGGATTACAGCTCTCTTTCCGTTTTCCATCCTTCCAAAAAGGATAGTATAAAGTTTCCCTTCAATAGTGTCATAATCAATGTCAATCAGGAAAAATTTTTCCACTTCATAAAAAATATATTACTTTTAAAAGAAAGAGGCAAGAAGTAAAAAATGTTTTTGGAATAGCATTTCACATTTTATCGGTCAAGAAGCCTTTTTTCTCCCTCTATCTTTTTTATCTCTGTAATATCCTGGGTTACCTCAAGACATCCAAGATATTTTCCCTCTTTATCTCTGAGGGGGAAGTATCTTATATGAATCATTCTTCCCTTATAATTTATCCAGAATTCTGCCACATCTCTTACGCCTCTCTTAAAGTCATCCAGTATTTGTTGAACTTTTTGCAAACTCTCCTGGGGGTGACAATTCTGAACCTTTCTTCCAATAACAGCTTTTGTTCTCAAAAAAATTCTATCCCTTGATTCACTGAAATATCTAACCTTATCATCTTTATCAACAAAGGTTATATCAACTGGGAGAGTATTTAAAATTGCCTCCAGCTCATCAATTTTCATGCTGCCTGTGGGGAATTTTATCAATCCATCCCCCTCCGGTTTTAATCCTTCCTTCCTTTCTTCCTCCTTCTTTTTCAAGCCAGGGGTAAAACAGCAGTATCCAATATGGTCAAACTCCCTTTTTATCTCTTCCCACTCCCTATCAGTTATAACTCTTAGAGAAGCAGGAAAAAGAACATTGTTTTCTTTTAAGAAGTGACTCTGGAGAAGGGCTTCAATCTGGATGGCTAAATTTTTGAATTTTTCTATAAAAGGTTTGCTTTCAGTAGAAATTAATTCTTCAAAGATTTGATAGAGTTCGCCCTTTCTTTTTCTTATCTCTTGATGTTCAGACCACATTATCATCGGAGGCTGAGTAATTCCATGTTTTTCAAGATAAGGAAAAAGCACATTTTCTTCCCTCAAATAATGGCTTTCTGACTCTCTAAAGTGATTAATTATATGCCTGAGGGCTTCAATCTCTTCTTGGGTTGGTCTTTGCCCATCTTGAAAGGATAAAGCTATTTCCTTTAGTTTAATGGCAAATTCAAGAAGAATCTTATGCTCCTCCATTAATATCTTTAAAGGATGCATAGAATTAGAATAATCTTTCTCATTATCTTTTTTTAAGAATTCACTCATTCTAATATCCTCCTTTAAATTTAGTTAGGATTCCTAATTATATGATTTTTAATTTTATTTGTCAACCTCTTGCATTTTCGTCTCTGACTCTTCTTCAGTTATAATTAAGAGATGAACCTTTCTTTTCGAGGTTTGTAATGGCTTGATGACTCTCTATTTAAGAGAGTCGAGGATTTTCTTTATAAGTTCATCAAATCTCTCTTTTCCTAATTTTT
>JBBIMS010000081.1:0-795 GCA_037444285.1 Candidatus Aminicenantota bacterium
AATAACTGTAAAACCAGAGAAAAAAGAAAAGGTTCAAACCTCCCTCTTTGTCCTTCTTCTTATTTTGACTGCTGTTTTAATGTTACTGTTTCATTTGCAGGTTTCAAGATCAATTGAATCTGAAAGAAGATTGCTTGAGGAACTCGAGATTAAAAAGAAGGAGCTTGCGGGAGTGATTTCTGACATTGAAAAGTACAACGCTCAGAAAAAAGCTTTTGAAGAAAAAATAAAAGTTATAGAAGCTCTCAAAGAAAAACAGAAAGTTCCAGTTCGTTTGCTGGATGAGGTTAGCAAGAACATTCAAGATGGTATGTGGCTAAAGAGACTTTCCTTTTCGGGAGGGAAAGTTTCCATATCAGGAAGAGCCTTCTCCAATAATATAATAGCTGATTTCATATCACAGCTTGAGGCAACAGGTTTCTTCAAGGATGTTAGTCTAAAAGATTCTGTAATGAGCCCCACTCAAGAAGGCGGAGGGGTCTTTGACTTCACAATTGAGGCAAAGTTTTCCCTTGAAAAGAGGTGAGAAATGGATTTGAAAAAATTATCACCCCTTGCTCAGTTATTTGTATTTCTGGGTTTCTGCGCTTTGCTATTTGTTGCGTTTTATTTTGTGTATTTAAAGGGACAAATGAGCACACTGAACGCTTTGAAGGAGCAAAGAAAAAGTTTGCAGGAAGAGGTAGAGAAGGCTGAAAAAAGGAAGCTGGAAGCAGAGAGGTTAAAGAGGGAAGTGGCATACCTTGATGAAAAGCTAAAAACATTAAAGGAAATCCTTCCTGAGAGAAAGGATGT